>JBBUDY010000047.1:80669-82508 GCA_038057055.1 Patescibacteria group bacterium
GCGAGTGCCACAGGGCGAGGCCGGCCCGGCTGAAGAAGTAGGCCAGGGCGATGGCGAACGCGAAGAACACGGCGTAGACGTGGCGGCGGTGGCCCATCTGGGTGGGCAGGATGCCCGCGTCCGCGTGCGCGGCTTCGCCGCCGGCACCTCTGGCCTCACGGTATTGCAAAATGGAAAAGTGGGAATCGGAAATAGTGCTCCGAGTGCCACGTTCGATGTTACGGGTACTGGCAGATTTTCTTCGACACTCACTATGTCAAGTGTTATTACTTGTGTAGGCAGTCAAGCACTCCAGACGGATGGCTCCGGTAATATCGTCTGCGGCCCGGTTGCTCTCGGTGGCGCAACGAGCGGTGGTGGTTGGACTACCGACTCTATCGGCAAAGTGGCACTCTCTACCACCACCGACCGTGTGGCTATCGGAGCGACCAGCAACCCGTATGCAAAACTGACTGTTCTTTCAGGTTCTGCTGCTACCACGACTCTTGCACTCTTTCCGGCGAGCGGTCAGACCGCCAACATCTTGGACATCTACAACGGTTCCGGAAGTCTCTATTCCGTCATCAGTGCAGTTGGGAATCTAGGGCTCGGCACCACGTCTCCCTTCGCTCTTTTCTCCCTCGCCGGCTCTGCAGGTGGCACGAGTAATCTCTTCGCACTCTCCACTTCTACCGCCGCATTTGCAACGACAACCGCTCTTACTATCGATCGAAATGGTAATCTCGCGCTCCTCAACGGTGCAAATCTCTCTGTCGGCGGCAACCTCACGGTCACGGGCACGACCGCACACACTGGGCTCACCACCTTCACCAACGGATTTATTTCTAACGCCTCGTCAACCATTACAAGCGGTCTCTTCTCGATGAGTGGCGGCGCTTCGACCACACAGCTCACCACCACCAGCTCTACTTACCTCGCTTCACTCGGTGGTAACGTCGGCATCGGCACCACCACCCCGTATTCAAAACTCTCGGTGTGGGGCAGTGGCACAGGGACGAATCGCCTCTTCGAACTCACGAACTTCGCTTCCACCACACTCGCTTCAATACTGGAGAACGGTACCGCCTATCTCCTTGGCAATCTAGGGCTCGGCACCACCTCTCCCTCACAACTCCTCTCGGTCCACGGCAATGGTCTCTTCTCCGGCAACCTCACTGCCGCAAACATCACTGCCACCGGCACGCTCTCGGTCACCGGTGTCTCCACCTTCGTCAACGCTTCCACCACCAACCTCTCTATCTCATCCAACCTCTGGGTGGGAGGCAATGCCACCACGACAAGCACCGGCACCTTCACTACGAACGGTTCTGTCGGCATTGGGGTGACGAGCCCCACCTACGCACTCGACGTCTCTGGTCTCGGCCACTTCACCGGCCTCGTTGATGCTGCCAACTTCGTCGCCACCTCGACCTCAATTACCTCCATCTTCCGGGGCGGCATTCTCGCAAACAATGCCTCAAGCACCATCACCAATCTCACAATGGTGAATGCCACAAGCACGAACGCCACCACTACCAGTTTCGCCATCTCCAACCTCACGAGCGGTCGCATCCCGTTCATTACCACCGGCGGTTCTCTTGCTGACTCCGGTAACTTCCTCTGGAACAACGCCACCAATCTCTTCACCGTCACCGGCAACGCCTCCACCACACAACTCACCACCACCAACTCCACCTACCTTGCCACCACGGGTGGCAATGTGGGCATCGGCACCACCTCCCCTTCACAACTCCTCTCGGTCCACGGCAATGGTCTCTTCTCCGGCAATCTCACACTCGCCGGTCTCACCGCCACCGGTACCATTGCCATCAACTCTGCCGCCCGCACCGCAGGCGCCAC
>JBBUDY010000048.1:0-13139 GCA_038057055.1 Patescibacteria group bacterium
GGCGAGAAGCGTTCGGCGGCATTTAGTACCCCCGAGACCATCCTTGGTGAAGTCGCACGCGAGGTTGTCAAAACGCTTTTTACGACGAAGTCGAAGAAGGACGCCCACAAAGAGAAGGCAGCCGAAACCCATCAGTTTGAACAGAACAAGACCTACATCGAGCAGGTGGAGAAGAAGATTTCTACTCCCATCATCGGGGCAACGGTACGGCTTGTCGTGTCGTCTGGAAACGAAAGCAAGGCGGGGCAAATACTCTCCGAGCTTGAGGCGGCGTTTAATCAGTTTGGAAATACGCAAGGAAATCATTTAAATTTTGAACGTGCCGAAGCGCGCGATGCACAAAAAGAGTTCGATGACTTCTCCTTCCGCCTCCCAGACTCCCACGCGCTCCCGCTCTCGCTCCGTGAGCTCACCAGTATGTATCACTTCCCGCCCTCCGGTATCGAGGGCTCTGCACACCTGAAGCAGGAGCGCTCCACGCACGCACCGGCGCCCATCGGGCTCCCGCAGACGGGATCGCTTCTCGGTATCAACACCTATCGTGGGCAAACGACAAACGTGTATTTGAGCCCCGAGGACCGTCTCCGCCACCTCTATGTCATCGGTCAGACGGGTACTGGTAAGACCGGCATTATGAAGTCGATGATTATTCAAGACATTAAGAACGGCGATGGCTGCTGCTTTATCGACCCGCACGGCAACGACGTTTTCGACATCCTTGCTGCGGTGCCTCCAGAACGATATAAGGACTTGATTTACTTCGACCCTGCCGACCTCTCGCGACCGTTCTCACTCAACTTCCTCGAGTACGATGTCTCGCGTCCCGAACAGAAGACCTTTATCGTGAACGAGCTCCTGATGATTTTCCGCAGTCTCTATGGCGACGTGCCAGAGAGTATGGGCCCCGCGTTTGAACAATACTTCCGCAATGCGACCCAGCTCGTGATGGAAGACCCTTCTACCGGTTCGACTATCCTCGACATCCCGCGCGTGCTCGCCAACAAAGAGTTCCGAGACCAGAAACTCGCAAAGAGTATGAACCCGATCGTGAACCAATTCTGGACCGAGATCGCGACCAAGGCTGGCGGCGACGCATCGCTTGAAAATATCGTCCCGTATATCACGAACAAGTTCGATGATTTCACCGCGAACGACTTCATCCGCCCGATTATCGGCCAGCAAGAATCATCGTTCAATTTCCGCGAGGTGATGGATACGAAAAAGATTCTCATCATCAATCTCTCAAAGGGTCGTTTGGGAGAGAAGAATGCGAACCTACTTGGTCTTGTCGTGGTGGGGAAGATGTTTATGGCTGCCTTGTCGCGCGCAGACAATCCACGTGCAGCATATGCACCGTTCTATCTCTACATCGATGAGTTTCAGAACGTCACAAGCGAGTCCATTCCCGGTATCCTCTCGGAGGCGCGTAAATATAAACTCGGACTCTCGATGGCGCACCAATTCCTCGGACAATTACAAGAGAAGACCCGGGACGCAGTCTTTGGCAACGTGGGAAACATGACAGTCTTTCGCGTGGGTGAAGAAGATGCAGAGTTCTTCGCCAAGCAATTCGCACCAACTTTCGGGGCGCTCGACTTCGTCAATCTCCAGAACAGAAACGCGTATGCAAAGATCCTCGTTGGTGGCATGCCGCAAAAGCCCTTTGATATGAAAACGCCTGATTTACCTGCGGTAAATCACGCGCAAGTAGATGACCTTATCCAGTTGTCAGCTCTTACCTACGGCAGGGACCGTGCTACAGTTGAGAACATGATCCGCGAACGGTATCTTTCGAACTAATGTATGTCTGAAAGACCATCCAAACCAAAAGTAGCTGATAGCACGCTAGAAACTATCGACCCGGCAGTGAAGCTACGGTTTGAGCAAAATGTAAAAGATGACAGAGTCAATGAGGAAGCTCTCGTGGGGAAGCTTGCAACAGCTGAACCAGTATCAGAAGAAGTAGTTCCAACACAGCAATCACCGGATAGTGTTCCAACTGCGACAACTCCCGCGAAGAATCTTGCAGACGTGGCTCCTATCGACGCACCAATTCGATCTGAAGTAGAAATTCTAAAAGGAAATCCAACAGTTGATATTTATCTCGAGGCGACTCTCCCACCAGTGCCATCAGTTAGCGTAGCAGCTGAAGCACTGCCTGTGCCCGAGGGAGGTGGAAATATGACAGCTGATGAACTCGTACAATCAGCAGCAGCGGGTGCAGCAGCAGAGGCGGAAGATAAGGCAAGAGAGCGCGCACAGAGAAAAGCTGAAGAGCTTGCCGTTGTACGTGAGCAAGCTATTGTCGAGAACGCTCTACGTGATATGGCTGCTGCGGAACTAAGAAAAAAACTCCTGGAAGAGGCTAACGTAGCAGAAGCGGCAAAAAAAATCGCAGCAGAAGCAGTAGCAGCACAACAGGCAGCACAAGCAGAGGATGCACGTGTAGCAGCACAGCAGGCGGCAGAAGCGGCGAAAAAGTCTGCACCGGTTGCATCGTCTGAACCTACCACTACCGCACCGATAGCAGAAGCTGTCCCGACATCACGAGTGGTGCCTCCTGACCTGCCTATCTCGGCGGGCGATTTTCTCCGTCAGCAAGTTGAAACTGCGACAAAACCTCAAACAGAAGAACAAATTGCTGCGTTATTGAAAGCAAAATCAGGAACAGAACGAGAACCAGTTCAAGAAGTAAAGCAAGAGGAACTGTCGAAAGTCGCACAAGGACGGAAAAAGGAAAAGGAAGTACCTGCATTGCTGAAGAAGAAGCCGACAGCAAAGAAAGAGAAAGCCCCTGTCCCCCAAAAGGAATATGAGATCCCTATAGACCTTGATCTTTCGAGCGATGAAACAATCAAGACTTCCACATCTGAACCTAGTGAGGAAGAATGGTTGAAACGTACCCACGCCGAAATAGAGTCGGGCAAGAAGGAAGAGCATCCCACAAGCGCAGAGGAGCGCGCATGGCTAGAAGAAGTGGGTGCGTCTGGTACCGATAGAAATGAGAAAGAGGCGAGAGCGATTCCAGAGGAAGATCCCCTAAATACCTATCGGAGGAAATTTGCAAATATGGAAAGAGCTTTCCTTCGATCTGGTAGCATTGCTAAAATGCCAGAGGGCGTGGTCAACAAGTTCTATGAGCTGCATGACAAGATGTACGCAAATTTGAGGGCAGATAAGACAGATATGAATGCGCTCGAGTCGGCTGGAATCGAGGCTGACGCACTTACTGCTCAATTAGTCGAGCGAAATAAATCGAAGAAGGAACCGTGGGCAGGTGATGTGCTCCGCGAGCAGACTGAAGTCGCAACTGCACCAAAGGTTGAAGGCACGCGAAGTGAATTGAAAAAGAAATTAAGCGAGGCCATCGGGAAGCTTACTGGGGGAGTAAAAGAAGGAGTGAAGAACGTTTCAGAAGCCTTTACCAAATCGAGAGAATTTTTGAGTACACGGGCAAAAGAGATTGCCGGTGCAATACGTGAGAAGGGGCTAGAAGGCTCGTTTAGTTGGATGGGGGAGAAGTACAATGCATTACCGCTGTCGCGGAAGATACTGCTCAGCGGTTCGTTAGCGATTGGATACGGTCTTACCTTTCCGATATCGAGTTTGGCAGCAGGCGCTTACGCCGTCCCTCTCATCTTTACTCGTATAGCGGCGATGGCAGGCACTTTCAAGAGTAATCAAAAAATGCTTGAGAAGATAAAACTTGACAGGGAAAACAAAAAGGAGGCCACAGGAATGTTTGAGAAAACGAAGTTATATCAATGGCTAGGTAGTGGCTCGGAAACAAGTATAAAAAATAAGGCGATGGCCAAGGCACTTGTTACTTCACTCGGTATGACAGCCGCTCTTGGCACAGGTGCAAAATTACTCTCCGATTACAGTGTTGCCGAACGGATAGGGAGCTGGATTGGTGAACATGTATATAACTTGACTCATGCAGACGCGGGCGTTGAAGCAGTCGGCGCAGGCGTGTCTGGATCTATTCCGCTCGGTCAGGAATCGTTCGGCAATGACGATTATGGTTCTGCTAAAAGTTACGAAACGATGCAGGCAAATAATCCTGAGTACAAGCCAACCACTACTGTAGCCACAGCTGAAGCCATCGCACCAAACAGAGTTGAAGTACCACTCGTTTTGCAGAAAGCGACTCCCGGACAAGGATATGAATATATGGCAAAACGGATGTGGGGACAACTTCAGACGTTGAATCTCAATCCAGACAATTATGATAAGAATACTGACATATACAAACTTCTTACTGCAGATGAAAAATCAATCAATGATGTCGTACACGATATTGCGACTAAGCCTTCCGGTTACTTTAGGCCAGACCATACAAGTTTCCAAATCGACCTAGGCTCTAGTATGACGATTAATTCAGAGGGAAATCTTCAGATTGATAGTAATGTCATCGCTCCCCCGAATGCGCCTTTCACACCGGTATATCCGCCCGAAGCACCAGCATTCAAAGCGCCATTGGGCCCAAATGACGTTCCTCAAGAAGTTATTCCTCCCGAGATGCCCATACGACAGCCAATAGCAACAGTATATGCTCCTGCCGCAGAGGGCTATACACCTACCTATGTCGGCGCGGAACCGCCGGCGGTGCAGAATGTAGTAGCCGAACAGGCTGCTGCCGCAGTAACACCAACGTCAGCGCCTGAAGGTTCGGTTCTGCGTACGGGCGATGGCGAGGTGGTACGTACGACAGAAGGTGCTCCGGTCCAGGTCGGAGCAGCAGAGGTAGTGCCGAGTTTTGAGATATCACCCACTGTGCCACACATCTATGGTGATGAAGGAGCTAAGCACCTACTCGTGTATGGGGGTTCACCAGCAGAACAGGGTGAGGTAATCAAACAACATCTTATTGCTAATCCTAGGAGTGTAGTGTTTGGAACTGATCCATCCGGGGTGTACCGTATTCCATACTCTTTGGGTCCAGATGGTCAGATGACTGTTGGCAATGCAGCACGCACAAGTGGCTTCCTCGGTTTCGGTTCCTCATGGATGAAGCCGCCAGGGCCAGATGAATTGAAGCAACTTATTAAGCCTAAGCCATGATATAATTCACGTATGCAAGACGAACTTACAAAACTCATAGCGGCTGATCTCGGTATTGAAGAACTCCCACTCGGGGAGCAGCAGTCGCTCATCGCGCAGTTCGGTGAGATTGCGCTCAAGGCGGCGACGCTTGCGGTGGTAGGGAAGCTCGCCGAAGACAAGCGCGAAGCATTTGCGAAGCTCGCAGAAGAGGGCGATGCCACCGCGCTCAAGACATTCCTCGACGCCGAGGTCCCGGGGCACGAGGACATCGCCAAAGCTGCGGTCGCCGAGGAGGTGAAGCGGTTTAAAGATTTTAATAAGCTAGAGCCTAGTGCCTAGCGCCTAAATACTAATTGTATGCAACCAACACAAACCGGCATTGCTGTAGCGCTCGCACTCGTCGTAGTCGTTATGTTCTTCATCCTTCCTGGGCTCTCACCCTTTGGCCAGCCACAGACGGCTATCGACCAGTCGCAGACCTTACCAATCGATACTCAAACACAAACAGCCCAAACTATGCCTCTAGAAAATGTGACGCAACTTCAGATGACTGATGAAGTGATTGGGACAGGCACCGCAGCCGCGGCGGGTGACACAGTGACAGTGCATTATGTCGGTACACTCACCGATGGCACCGTCTTTGACGCTTCACGACCTCGTGGCGATGAAGGCTTCACCTTCAATTTAGGGACAGGACAGGTCATTAAGGGTTGGGATCAGGGCGTCGCTGGGATGAAGGAAGGCGGCAAGCGCAAGCTCGTTATCCCTGCATCGCTCGCGTATGGCGACCAAGCAGTGGGCGGTGTCATTCCGGCAAATTCCACACTTATCTTTGAAGTGGAGCTTCTGAAAGTACAAAAAGGAGGACAATAGTTCGTATAGAAATTAATAACGGGCGCGGAACTGCAAGCAGTCCCGCGCCCGTCGTGTGCCCGTCTCCTAGTGCGGACTGTTGAGAATTCGCATGTCCTTGGCGTATTCCTGGAAAAGCGCCAAAGTGTTCGCCGCGCAGTTCTGGTAGGTGTACTCTCGTCCACCCGAATTGACGATTCCGCTCGCTGCGGCCGATGCACCAGACACGATGAATCCGTATTCCCCATAATTGTTCTGGAGGACCTTGCTGACCCCAGGCAGCGCGCCGGAGGCAAAATACAAAGCCGGTGCTGCAATGGTGCCATACAAGAGGCCGTTCGCCAGGATTGATACTGCCATATGCGGGTGTACGGCTTTTGTGTGGATTTTGCACCCCCTGTCGAGAGCCGCAACCACCGCCAGCTGTTCTGCTGTCGCCGCGTTTTTTGTGACGAAGCTCAGCTGGTAACTGTCAGTGGCGCGGGCCCACGTCGGGAGCGTTTCGTTCGAGGTGTAAATCGTTGCCGATTGCCCATTGGGCATCGAGATCGGTATTTCAATCCTCTCCCCCGACGTAGCGCATGCGCCAAGCAGAACTGTGCTCGCCAAAATGGCGATCCAACGGAAAAACGTTTTCATGGCAAAGATCTCCACTTTGGGTCAGCTCCGAAAAGAGCGGAATCCCCTGTGGGCAAGAATACTCCATTATATTTGTTTGTCAAGTACCCCGAGATACGATAAGGTACAGAGAAATGAGTGCGATTTTATTCAAGATAGAGCAACGGGTTGCACGTTCCTCGGGCAAAAGCGGCGCCCGTGCTGGCACGCTCACCACGCCGCACGGCGTTATCCGCACTCCTGCGTTCGTGCCGGTAGGGACAAAGGCAAATGTGAAGGGCATTTTGCCAAGCGCACTCGTAGAGCTCGGTGCCGAAGTGGTGCTTGCAAACACGTATCACTTGTATCTCCAGCCAGGGGAGAAAATTGTGCAGGATGCGGGCGGGCTTGGGAAGTTTATGAACTGGAGTGGTCCCACCATGACCGACTCGGGCGGCTTCCAAGTCTTCTCGCTCGGCGCAGCCTTCGGCAAAACCATCACCAAATTTACAAGGTTGAACCTTGTAAAAAACGAGCCCGTAGTTACGCCGTCAATTTATGACGAAGAGGTTGCGAGTCAGCACGGACAGCTCGCCATCATTGATGATGAAGGAGTCTCATTCACTTCGCACCTCGATGGTTCTCTCCACCGCTTCACGCCCGAACGTTCGGTTGAGATACAGCACGCGCTCGGCGCGGATATGTTCTTCGCTTTTGACGAGTGCACCTCGCCGACCGAACCGTATGAATACCAAAAAGAGGCGATGGAGCGCACGCACAGGTGGGCAGAGCGTTCTCTGAAGACACATCGACAAAACATGGATGCGAATAAAAAACAAGCTATTTTTGGCATCGTGCAGGGTGGCAGACACGAGGATTTACGTAAGGAGTCTGCGCGCGAGATCGCTTCTCTCTGTTTCGATGGTATCGGGATTGGTGGGTCATTTAGCAAAGAGGATATGCGCGGCGCGCTTCAAGCCGCTGTATCAGAATTGCCAGAAGAATTGCCGAAGCATTTTCTCGGTATCGGTGAGCCGGGCGACATACTTGAGGGAATCGCAGGTGGTATGGATCTCTTCGACTGCGTTGCCGCTACGCGCATCGGCCGTCATGGTTCCATTTATACCAAGCGGGGAATTATTCATCTCCGCGGCGAAAAACATAAGAATGACTTTTCGCCGCTCGACTCTGAAATCAGCATCGCTGGTACCGAAGGATTTACTCGTGCGTATGTCTCACACCTTGTGCGAAGTGGCGAAATGCTCGGATCGGTCATCTGCTCGATGCACAATGTCGGCTTCATCCTTCAGCTCGTCAAAGGCGCGCGCCAAGGCATCCTCGATGGGCGTTTCGACGAATATCGTGCAGACTTCGTGAGCAATTATTATCATGGCAAACTTTAAATTACATCTTCCATTCCAGCCGGCTGGCGACCAGCCGGCGGCTATTCATGCACTTGAGGAAGGACTCAAGTCGGGCATGCGGCACCAGACACTTTTCGGCGTGACCGGTTCGGGTAAGACGTTTACGGTGGCGAATGTCATCGCACAGAATGACAAGCCCACACTCGTACTCGCACACAACAAAACGCTCGCGGCACAGCTCGCGCAGGAGTATCGAGAATTTTTCCCCGAGAACGCTGTACATTATTTCGTCTCCTACTACGACTACTACCAGCCCGAGGCGTACATCGCGCACTCGGACACCTATATCGAGAAAGAAGCGATGATAAACGCCGAGATAAACCGCCTGCGTCACGCGGCGACGCAGGCACTCCTCACGCGCAAGGACGTCATCATCGTCGCGTCCGTTTCTGCGATTTATGGGCTTGGTTCGCCAGAGGAATATGAGAAGGTGCACGTCAAACTGGAGGCTGGACAACTGGAGACTAGAGGCTCGTTGATACGGAAGCTCGTTAGTATTTATTTTGAGCGCACCAACGCTGATC
The DNA here is from genome assembly GCA_038057055.1 of Patescibacteria group bacterium. Classification (GTDB taxonomy): domain Bacteria; phylum Patescibacteriota; class Minisyncoccia; order Phycocordibacterales; family Phycocordibacteraceae; genus C7867-001. The sequence continues at coordinate 8,444 of JBBUDY010000048.1, forward strand.
TCAATCCGGGACAACTATGCGCTATCGGCAATTCGCTTGAATTTATGCCGGTCAACGAACGCGCGATTTATCGCATCACGTTCGGTGGTGATGTAGTCGCGTCAATTCATCAGCTCGACCCAGTCTCACGTGCAAAGACGCGCGAGCCCAAGTCCGTCTTCGTTTTCCCGGCAAAACACTTCATCACAAGCGAAGATGAACGCAACCGCGCAATTGGAGACATCAAGTTGGAGCTTGAAGAACAGCTTTCGAAGTTCAAAAGAGAAGAGAAGCCGCTTGAAGCCGAGCGTTTGAAGCGCCGCACGCTTCATGACATCGCGCTCATCAAAGAGCTTGGGTACACAAGTGGTATTGAGAATTATTCCCGCCACTTTGACAGGCGCGCGCCCGGCGAGCCACCTTTCACATTGTTATCGTATTTTAAGCGCTGTGACGAAGCATTTCTGACTGTTATCGATGAATCGCATGTGACTGTGCCACAAATTGGTGGTATGTATGCCGGAGACAAATCGAGAAAAGATGTGCTTGTGGAATACGGCTTTCGCCTTCCGTCGGCGCGCGACAACCGTCCGCTCCGGTTTGAAGAATTTGAAGAACGCATCGGACAAGTGCTCTACACCAGTGCGACGCCGGGGCCGTATGAGCTCAAGAAAAGTCGAGAATCGGCCGAGCAACTCCGACGCTCGTCTGACGAGGTCGGAGCCCCGACCGAAGCGTCGGGGGTCGTGGAGCAAGTCATTCGCCCGACTGGCCTCATTGACCCCGAACTCACCGTCCGTCCCGTCTCCGACGGGAACTCCTTAATTGAACCTATAGGACAAAATAAGGAGTTAGATAAAAAGCGGAAATATCGGGGGCAGATTGCTGATTTTATTAGTGAGGCAGAGATAGTGATTAAGCGCGGCGGCCGCGCGCTCGCGACCACGCTCACCAAGCAGATGGCAGAAGACTTGGCGTCGTTTCTGCGCGAGAAAGGAATGAAGGCCGAATATCTCCACTCTGATGTGAAGACGATCGATCGCATCGACATCCTCACTAAGTTCCGCCAGGGTGGATTCGATATCCTCGTCGGCGTGAACCTGCTCCGTGAGGGGCTCGACCTGCCCGAAGTGGAGCTCGTGGGTATTCTCGATGCAGACAAAGAAGGATTCTTGCGTAGCGAGACATCGCTCATCCAGACAATAGGACGGGCCGCACGAAATGTATTAGGGCGAGTGATTCTCTATGCTGACCACATGACCGGTTCGCTCGATCGCGCCATTGGCGAGACGAATCGTCGCCGCGCGCTCCAAATGGCATATAACACCGAGCACGGCATCACGCCGATGACGATTAAGAAAGAGATTCACGACATTGCCGCGTCGATGCGCACCGAGCACCAGCGCACCATTGATGAGCTCTTGGTACTGGACACACTTGCATATAAAGACGACCCGAAAGCATTTATCAAGCGCAAAAGGGAAGAGATGAGTGAGGCGGTAGAACAACTCGACTTTAAGACCGCCGCGCTTATCAGGGACGAAATTTACAAACTCGAGGGCACCGGTCCCAAGGCTCACAAACCCCGCACCCGCAAACCGCTCTCTGGAGGATAAAAACTAGACCGCTGAGGAAAAGACTGTTGGGTGAGCCCAACAACTCTCAGCGGTCCGTGGAGCACCTTGCGGTAACTCATTCCTCCTTGCGGAGGTATCCATTTAACTCAAGCCCTTGGCTAATCGTAACCCTTGGGCTACGGGCGAAGGATTTCGGGTAGGAACCACCCTTGCTCACCTACCGAAATATAAGTTAAGAGAAGCGAATTTGCAAATATGATATAATCTATTCCGTACCTGCCCCGCCACGGGCAGGAAATTTCAATGCAAAAGAAGCAAACAGCAAAAGAGCATCATCACAAGCACGGGAGCGACCCCGACGCGCGACAAGCGGTCGGGGCAGGTTGGCTACACGTGAAGGGTGCGCGCACGCATAATTTAAAGAACATCGACGTCAAGATGCCGCGCGGGGCGATGACGGTCATTACGGGTCTCTCGGGCTCGGGTAAAAGTTCTCTTGCATTTGATACGATTTTCGCCGAGGGTCAGCGGCGTTATGTGGAGTCGCTCTCTGCGTACGCCCGGCAATTCTTGAATCAAATGGCGAAGCCAGATGTAGATGAGATAAGCGGTCTCTCGCCGGCCATTTCTATAGACCAGAAGAGTCGTTCGAACAATCCGCGTTCGACGGTTGCGACGGTGACTGAAATTTATGATTACTTGCGCGTGCTCTATGCACGCGCAGGCCAGCCCTACTGTATTCACCACGACGTGCCGATCGTGCGGTTGTCAAAAGAAGAAATGATAAAGATGGTATTTCAGCGCGTAGAAGCGAAGCGTAAGACGACAAGCACGAACGTGATGGGCGTCGCGGTCGACAAAACCGCGGTGACGATTTATGCGCCGGTCGTTGTCGGCAGAAAGGGCGAGTACTACCAGCTCCTCTATGACCTCCTCGGCAAAGGGTATGAAAAAGTGGTGGTGGACGGGAAGGTACACTCACTCCGCGAGAAGATAGTAATGGAGCGCAATAAACAGCACAGCATTGATGCGGTCGTGGACTCTATTTATGTTTCTGAATTCGCACGCACGACGGCGGGCGCGCGTGAGCGCCTCTCTGAAGCGCTCGAACTCGCGCTCAAGCAGGCCGATGGGCTGGTGAAGATACAGCACGCCGATGGCACAGTTGAAACACTTTCCTCGAAGTTTATCTGCCCTGACGACGGAGCATCATTTCCTGAAGTCGAGCCGCGCCTCTTCTCTTTTAATTCTCCCTATGGCGCGTGCCCGGCGTGCCACGGTCTTGGGACCGAATCACTCTTCTCTGAAGAAGTATGTCCGGTGTGTGAGGGTAAACGTCTACGCCCAGAAGCACTGCGAGTGTATCTCAAAGCGAAGCAGTCAAGGTCGAACCTTAAATCCGAATCCTCAAGGTTCGACCTTGGCGCTTCGCCGCTCGGCAAGAGCATTGTGGACTTCACTAATATGTCGATACGCGAGGCGAAAGAATTTGTTGACTCTATCGAATTGTCGGAAATGAAATTCGATATTGCGATGCCGATTTTGAAAGAGATTGAGAGCCGCCTCACCTTTATGTTAAATGTCGGTCTTGATTATCTGACTCTCAATCGTTCTGCCGCAACACTTTCTGGAGGCGAAGCGCAAAGAATCAGACTTGCATCGCAATTGGGGAGCGGGCTCACAGGCGCTCTCTATGTGCTCGACGAACCGACGATCGGACTCCATCAGCGGGACAATGATCGACTCATCAAGACACTCCTCACGCTCAAAGAACTTGGGAACACCATTCTCGTCGTCGAGCATGATGAAGAGACAATGTTTGCTTCAGACTACATCGTCGATATCGGCCCGGGCGCGGGCGTACACGGAGGGAATGTCGTTGTGTCCGGGTGGTTGGATGACTTGCTGACTGCAAAGGAGAACGAGAGCGGCTCGCTCACGCTCGCGTATGCGCGCGGAGAAAAGGAAATCGCCGTTCCCGAGGAGCGCCGCACAAGCGAGAAGGGGTGGCTCAAGGTGCGCGGAGCGACCCTGCACAACTTGGTCAATCAGAATGTGGATGTACCACTCGGGAAGCTGGTGTGCATCACGGGTGTCTCGGGGAGCGGGAAGTCAACATTCCTCTATGACATCTTGCACCGGAATATCGCGTCGCGCACTTCTTCATTTTCTGGGCGACGCGAAGCCAAACTTGAGCATGTCGCTTCAATGACTGGTACCGAGTACGTGGGCCGCGCGGTACTTATCGACCAGTCGCCGATTGGTCGTACGCCGCGCTCTAATCCCGCGACCTACACCGGCGCGTTCACACACATCCGCGACCTCTTCGCCGCGACCGCAGAAGCACGTGCGAGAGGGTGGAAGCCAGGCCGCTTCTCATTCAACGTCCCCGGCGGCCGCTGCGAAGCGTGCCAGGGGAATGGTTCTATCGCGGTAGAGATGCACTTCCTGCCGACGGTGTATGTCACCTGTGACGTGTGCGAGGGGAAGCGTTTTATGAAAGAAACGCTCGAGGTAACTTTTCGTGGGAAAAATATTTATGAAGTACTGCAGATGACGATTGAAGAGGCCGAAAAGTTTTTCGGCGATATTCCCGCCATCAATGACCGTTTGATGAGATTGAACTCTACCGGGCTTGAATATCTCACTATTGGGCAGAGCGCAACAACGCTCTCGGGAGGAGAAGCACAGCGAGTGAAGATTGCGAGCGAGCTGTATCGCTCGATGCCGATGAAAACGATTTATCTCCTCGACGAGCCGACGGTCGGTCTTCATCATGAAGATGTGAAGAAACTCATCGAGATACTCCAAGAGCTCGTGCGGCGCGGCAACACCGTGGTCGTCATTGAGCACAATCTCGACGTCATCAAGAGCTCAGATTACCTTATCGACTTCGGTCCCGATGGCGGTTCTGGCGGCGGCAAAGTTATCGCGAAGGGCACTCCCGAAGAAGTTGCCGATACTTCGGGCTCCTACACGGGCGAGTATTTGGCAAAATCACTGCATCGCCATGCAAAAAAGCGATCTGCATAAATTCAATTTGCCGGATGTGCCGGGGGTGTATTTGTTTAAGAAAGGCAAGGAAGTGCTGTATGTGGGGAAGGCGACGAGTCTGCGCGACCGCGTACGCTCCTATTTCG
>JBBUDY010000048.1:13239-16374 GCA_038057055.1 Patescibacteria group bacterium
GTGCTGTATGTGGGGAAGGCGACGAGTCTGCGCGACCGCGTACGCTCCTATTTCGACGACGACTTGATAGCGACGCGTGGCCCGCGCGTGGTGGACATGGTGACCAAGGCTGACCGTGTCGCCTTCGAGACGACGCCGACCGTACTTGAGGCGCTTGTGCGCGAGGCCGCGCTCATCAAGAAATATTTGCCACACGCAAATGTGGACGGCAAAGATGATAAAACTTTTCTCTATGCAGTGATTACGGAAGAGGAGATACCGCGTATGCTCGCGATACGAGGGAAAGATATTGACTTCAAGAATCGAAAAACAAGGTCGAACCTTAAATCCGAATCCTCAAGGTTCGACCTTGTTTTGCGGGCGGTCTATGGACCTTTCCCAAGTGGTCCACAACTTCGCGAAGGTCTACGACTCATCCGTCGCATCTTCCCATTTTTCGATACGCCCAAGCCAGTTGGGGCGAGAAGTAAACACCAGGCGGCAAAAATAGAATTCAATACCCAAATCAAACAGTATCCCTCACATATGAGGTACTCCTTATTTTCGCCTATAGGACAAAATAAGGAGGAAATTAAAATGTATCGGAGATCAATACGAAAAGTGATGTTATTTCTTTCAGGACGCGGGAAAGAATTGCGTCGAGTGCTTGAGAGGGGAATGAAGCAAGCAGCAAAAGAAGAACGATTTGAAGACGCTGCCGAGGCACGCCGCGAACTCTTCGCGCTTGATCACATTCAGGATGTCTCACTCTTGAAGTCGGATTTCCGGAGTCCGGAGTCCGGAAGTTCCGAAGCCCGGATTGAGGCGTATGATACGGCGCATCTCTCGGGGACAAATGCGATTGGAGTAATGACAGTAGTTGTAGATGGTGTGCCGATAAAGAAAGAATATCGGACGTTTCGTATTCGTGGCGTTACTAAAAACGATGACATTGCCTCGCTCAAAGAAATCCTCTCGCGGCGACTTGGGCACACGGAGTGGGAATTTCCGAAAGTGATTGTGGTGGACGGTGGTAAAACGCAGAAGAACGTGGCAGAACAGGTCTTGAAAGATGCTGGTGTCAGTATTCCTGTTGTTGCAGTAGTGAAGGACGAACGGCACCGCCCGCGCGAAGTCATCAGTGCGCGGGTGACAGGCATTTCAGAAGCCGATGCCGTCCTCGCGAACGCCGAGGCGCATCGCTTCTCGCTCGCGCGGCACCGCTGGGCTCGTAGCCGGACATTGCGCACAAAATAGTTGTTATACTCGTAGTATGCAAACCATCGTCGGGGTGTTGCGGGGAGGGCCCTCAAAGGAGCATGATGTCTCGCTCAAGACCGGCGCCGCTATGCTCGCGAATCTCCCAGAGGAGCGATACACCACACGCGATATTTATATTGACCGACAGGGCGTCTGGCATGACCGCGGCCGCCCGACGCCGCCCGAGCGCATTTTGCGCCAGCTCGATGTTGTATTGAATGGACTCCATGGCGAGTATGGTGAAGATGGAGAAGTGCAGAGACTATTGGAACAGTTTGGTGTCCCGTATGCAGGTACAAAGTCTTTTGGCTCCTACCTCGCGATGCATAAAGTGATGGCAAAGATGCACGCGAAAGAAGCTGGATTACTCACGCCAGAGTCTCGATACATAGAACGTCTTGAAGATAGTGAAGAGGGTGCGGGTGATGCCGTCCGTAGCTTCAGTCAACCCGTTGTGGTGAAGCCTGTCGGCTGGGGCTCCTCGGTCGGCGTCTCGATTGTGGGAGGATATGCGTCGGTACTTGCCGCAGTTCAGAAATTATTTGCCGATGGCGCACCAAGTGTTCTGATTGAAGAATATATAAAAGGGAAGGAAGCGACGGTTGGGGTTGTGGAGGGGCTTCGTGGTGAAGCACTGTACGCGCTTCTGCCGGTTGAGATTGTTCCTCCTAGCGGTGAGTTCTTTAATTACACGAACAAATATGACGGGTCGACACGAGAAATCATCCCCGGCAATTTTTCGCGTGTCGCTGCAGAAGAGCTCCAGCGTGCCGCAAAAGTGATACATCGGGCGCTCGGCCTGCGCCACTACTCGCGAAGCGATTTCATCGCTACCCCGAAGGGGATTTATTATTTAGAAACAAACACTCTTCCAGGACTCACGACCGAATCGCTCCTGCCCAAGTCACTCGCCGCTGTCGGTGTCTCGTTCTCCGACTTCCTTTCGCATTTAATTAATCTGGCGCTCAAGAGGTAGAACATGACGAGAAATAAAATATCCCATATAGGTGTTAAAGGCATTATTGCAAATGATGAAGGTAAAGTTCTTATCACCCAGGAGCCAACCCATTTCGTGGGCGGCGGCAAATGGGAATTGCCGGGAGGGAAAATAGCTGAAGGGGAAGAAGATGTCTCGCTGGAAGAGATTTTGCGTCGAGAGATACGGGAAGAGCTGGGGGAATCGTTTCAAGTAGAGGTCGGTAAAGTTGTAGACGTGATGCGGCGCCCGTGGAATAAACCTGGAGCTGTGGCAGACCAAGTTATGCTCGCAGTTTTTGAATGCCGACATATAAGCGGAGATATTCACTTGAGTCACGAGAATAATAACTTCGCTTGGATAACCTCTTCGGAATTATCTCAACAGGAATTCATCCCTGGGTATCTACTGGTGTTGGAGCACTACTTTAAACAAACTCATGAAAAAGAAAGTTGATATTTATAAAGTAGCTGGAATCCTCATTAAAGGACGGAAACTTCTCATGAGTAGGTCAAAAGGGAAGAGTTACTTCATAAGCCCTGGCGGCAAGATACACCTGGGGGAAACTCCGGAAGAAGCGCTCATACGCGAATTACACGAAGAAATTGGGATTACGGTTGCGATAAAAGATTTGAAGAAGTTTGGCACGTTCTTTTCGATTGCTGTAGAACAAATGGATACGAAACATCTACGAATGGATGTGTTTTTTGTAAATAATTGGAGAGGTGAGATACAGCCGAGCAATGAGATAGAGGAGATTAAATGGATTAATTCGGTAACTGCTGTTGGAATGAAATTGGGTTCCATATTTGAACATGATGTGTTGCCTCGACTGAAGAAACAAGACCTGATAGATTAGTGTCATGGGCCGTTAGCTCAGTTGGTAGAGCACCTCGTTTGCAACGAGGGGGTCGCAGGTT
>JBBUDY010000049.1:0-2925 GCA_038057055.1 Patescibacteria group bacterium
ATTTTTGGGTTTTGCACACGCGAGTCCGCGAGCGTGTCCGAGGCGCATTGGTTCGTTTCCCCACGCACCACCACGCGCTCCGCGCGTGCGAAGTCAGGGGTTCTGCTCGAAATGGGTTCTAACTTTTTCAAACAAACACCACAAAACAAAGGAGCCGGATGCGCAAGCGTCCGGCGATTATTGTTTTGTAGGACCGTACGGGATTCGAAGGCCGGAGACCGACGGGTCGAGGTGGGGTCGCGCAAATTTTTAGCAAGAAATTATGCGTGACCGAACCTGTACGGTCCACCCATCTTTTGTTATTCTGCTGGAGTAGTCCGCGCTCCTAGCTCAGTTGGTTAGAGCGTACGCTTCACACGCGTAAGGTCGCAGGTTCGATCCCTGCGGAGCGCACAAACAAGCAAAAAGAAAACTGCTTTGCTTTTTGCTTGTTTGTGCGAGCCGGAGCGATGTTCGGCTAGCAAGCCGAACCGCGAGGCAGGGTCGTGAAAATTTGCGAGTGGCGACGAGCAAATTATTCCTGACCACAAGAGGAGATGTTCTGCGTCGGGCTGTAGTATACCGGTAGTACGTACGCTTCGGGTGCGTGAAGACCGGGTTCGATTCCCGGCAGCCCGACACAGGTCATCTCCAAACGGGCTATCGTATAGTGGTAGTACGCATGGCTGGGGGTCATGCAGTCCCGGTCCGATTCCGGGTAGCCCGACAGAATATCATTATGTTAGAATCGTTTTGTTCGGGCCTATAGTAAAGTGGTATTACACGTCATTCGCATTGACGAGGCGCGAGTCCGATTCTCGCTAGGTCCACAAACGCAGAAGTGCCTGCAGCAGTGCAGGCACTTCTGTCGTTTGTGGTGTTTGTTTGAAAAAGTTAGAACCCATTTCCAACAACATCCAGACTAACATATCGCGCCTCGCGGGCTCGTCGCCGCGGACGGCGGCCGCCCTTCGCCCTGCCGCTCTCATGCTTTCTTTTTTGGCGGGGGAGGATTTTTTGAATAAGGAATGGCGGCAGGACGAAGGGCGGTTTGGTATACTGTTCTGATGTCAGCAGAAGGCGGAGAAAATCCCCAGAAAAGTAATGGTAAAATGAGTCGTCGGGAATTTCTGAAGCTTGCTGGCATTTCAGCCCTTACACTTCCTCTAACACACGACACTACTAATCTTATGAATCACGAAGGACTTCCTCGCGCTCAAAATAAAGAAGGAAAGGAAAATATTGCTGAGCATGAATCAAATCCACATTTGCTAGATATGTTTCCGTGGGGTGATGCGGGTCTCGACGAATACGCTAAAGCGAGAGCAGATGCTCCTGAAAAAGTAGCCTTGATGAAAGAGGTGATCTATACGTTTCTCGACCAAGAAGTTAAAAATACGCGCATCTATGAATCTCGCGGAGCATCGTTCCCATACACGGTTATTCGGATCAAGGATTTAGCTCGCGCTCTTTACAACGTTGAACAATCTTCAGTCGCAGAACCTGCAAGAGAAGCAAATCGAACACCGTCGATAAAACACGTTGAATTTGTGATGACATCGGTACTCGCTACTGTACATGGGCATCCTTTTACATTTTGTGAGGAAGCAATTCATCAGACAATGCGTGCATTACCCTCGGCACTTACCGCACTCGAAAATGGACAAGAGCCGGAAGATACCGAAATTTATACACTCGGTTTTCCCACAAACGAGCTCGGCACAATGGATGCGCCATTTACCGATGCTATGGTTGAAAATCCTTTCAAAACACTCGGCTCGCTTTATGGCGAGAGTGTTGAAAAACTTGCATTGGAAAATAAAAACCAAAATCAAAAAATGGAACTCGTATTCACCGGAGTTTCTATGGGAGCAAACTTTGCGGCAGAAGCCGCGACTGCATTGCTCGACAAAGGTCTTGTAACGCAATCACGAGAAAGCGCGTCAATAGAACGACCTCACCTCACACTCAATCTCTATACACCAGCAGGTCTGAATGAAGCGGCTCTTCGGAAACTGCAAATTTCTCTCGGATTTGTTGCGGAGGGTGTTTATCAACTTGCCGCGAATCCTGTTGTGCGCAAAATTGCTCCTAACGAAGGAAAGTTTCTTGAAGGACTCAAAACGGTACGGTATTGAAAAAAGAAGGAATGGAAGCGCATATGGACGAGGAACAAACCGAGCGGAAAAATAAAGTAACGAGCATGATGGGAAGCATCGTGCAAAAACTTATTCAAGGCGTTCCTATTGATCCGAATCTTGTGGCAAATAAATTGGTCGGTACTGTTGACCCAACACTGTATTCTATGGAGCGAAATCGTAAACTTGCAAAACAAAAAGAAGAACATCCCCATTCACTCGGTTCGCATACAATTCGTGAATCCCATCCCAACCAACGAACCTTTGGTGTACACATGTCCCACACCATCCCGTTTTTTCGCGAGAGTGAATTTAAGCGATGGGATAAGGTTGCTGGGAAGGTTGAAGAAATTAAGAAGAAATAGGACACAAAAAAGTTGACAATACATCGCGAGCATGATATGCTTGCCGTGATGGTTCTTTAATCCGAAAGAGCCAAAATCTGGAGGATTCAACATGAAAGAGATTAACCCGGCGAGCCAGGTCTGCTCTATATTCAGTAGGAACCCGGTCGCGCGCAACATGCTCTACTTGGTGCTTGTACTCGGACTCGTCGCGTTGGTTTTTGTCATCGACCAGAGATTCCCTGGGTTTCTGGCGATGCTGGGGGCACCGCATTACTAATCTTGAGCCGCCGAAAGAAAGCTTCCCGCTTTCTTTCGGCGGGTTCTCTTTTTATAATGAAATCTTGAATTAAATCTGAAGGGAGCAATCCCCGCCGTTTATAATTTCTCTTCAAAACGGCGGGGATTTGTGCGCGCACAGATCCGCTATGGCAAAAAGTCAATCATTCATACCTGTGGACAGC
>JBBUDY010000050.1:0-9938 GCA_038057055.1 Patescibacteria group bacterium
CTATAGGCGTATCCAGATTGATTGAGCCAGAACCACGGATCCTTCCCGTCCGGTGACACGTGAGAGAAGTATCCGTTCGCCGCCATATCTTCTGCGGCGGCCTGCGCCGCCTTGTCGAGGAGTGTGTTTTCGGTGACACCAGCAAGGCCCTGTAACGCGCGATCCTGATTCGTAAGCGCGACGAGCGCACCGGGCAATACGGAGGCAAGGAAATCGGTCTTTAAGAAGACAAATTTGGTTTGCATGAGGTACGCACCTTCAAACACAATAACGACGAACACGAGAACCGCGACCGACACCGCGCTGAAGAGATGCGGACGGTAGTCGTTACGAGCGTGCGGGAGAAAGTAGTCGAGAAGGTGGTGATGGAGCGGCTTACGGGGTTCCTGCATGTGCCAATAACGATACAATGAATCACAAAAGCACGCAATTCCGTAAAATACAAGGTCTCACCTTGTACACTAAGTATTGTTATCTTCCGAGGGCTGTGCGCACTTTGGCGATGGTCGCCGCGTCAGCACCAAACGCTTCTAGGAGCCCGATAATCGCATTCACCTGTACGGTCGAGAGACTCGAGGCTACCGATGCCATTTGATTGGTATTCGAGGTGGCTGCAACTTTCGTCGCGACGACGCTTGAATTAAGCGCCAGGCGTGTTTGTGGACCGATAAATCCGGTATTCACTATACCCCGTGCTTTCTGAAACACCATCACTGCTGTCTTTGTGAGTTGACCGAAGTAGCCGGTTACTGGACCACTATAGAACGCTGTGCTCGAGAGAAATTGCTGGAGCGCTGTTACATCCGCACCGCGTGAGCCGACCGCGAGCGCTTTAGTGAAGTTGTAGGTGGCTGCGCCGAGCACCTGACCTTGTGCGACAGAGGTTGTCGGCGTCACAGCAGGGCTTGTAATCGTCGTGATCGGGACGACAGAAATTGCGCTCGCCGAACCACCTCCTCCGCCCCCTCCTCCGCCCCCTCCGGATGGCACAGGTGTTGGATTAGCGGTAAGCGAACCGAAGCTTGTGAAGTGATAGGTCACAATCTTTGTATCAGTGCCGTTACTAATCGCACACTCACCCGGGTAAGTCGGCGAGGTTGGGCTCGCGTAACTTCCACCGCAGGTATTCGTGATCTGCAACCACGTATCCGAGCCAGCTGGCTTGTATCCCACAGCCCCAGTAACACCGGTGAGGAGGAGCGTCACCGGATTATCGAAGACCAATGTGCCAGCAGACGAGCCAATTGAAATCACGGTACTGCCGACGCTAAACCCGGCAGGAGCCGTCCCGCTTGAAGTACCTGCAACAGGTGGGGTCATCTTGCCGTCCCATCCGGCTGGACCTTGAATCTTCGTCCCGTCAGGAATGCTTGCACTGACCGTGCTTAGATTTGAGTTGGTCAATACAACCGGACTGCCATTCACTCCCGATTGCAGTGTAACCGCCTGTGTCAGTGCTACCACATTGCCTCCCACTGTCACATTCGCAGAGGTCTGTGAGACCTTGGAGCTAGAGAAATCCAGTACTGTTGAATCGGTCAAGACAACCTTGGTCGCGCCGGTAGGCATATCTGCTTCTCCTGCGGTCACGGAACTAAGAGAAACATTTGAGCCGTTGCCAGACACCGTGTCGCTCGGCACTGCGGTCGTGAGATTCAATTCTGTGTAGCCACCATTTGCAAATACAGCCGTCGTCCCGGTATCGACCGTGTCGATGAAGAACTTCAACGTCGAGCCGACTCTGTTGTTGTTTGTATCTGTGACAAACAAGAGATTGGGATTGTAGCCGTATTTGCCGCTCGTGATTGGTTCAGACGCCACTTGTGTCGTCCCGATTTTGACAATGACATTGCCGACCGTTATGTTCGAACCGTTCGTATACTTGGCGGTGCCATAGAACTGGTGTGGGATGCCTGGTTGAGCGTACGCCGCAAGCGGCACAAGCATTAAACCAAGCGCAATTGTAAGTGCTCTATAATGCATAGGACGGATATGAATGTTTAATCAGAAGTACCAGGACCGTAGAGATACGGAGCGAAGCTGGATGACTTCATAAATATCCAGTATCCCGCTCCCGGGCTCATAGGATTAGTCCCGATGACGGACTGGAACTGTTTAGTGGTGTTGTTGTAGGTTCGCAGCTGCGTCCACTGTCCCGTAACCGTTGAGAGAGCGTTATTCGCGAGAGCCGTCGTCGTGTTCTCTAGCTGGTAGTAGCCGATAAGGTTCCACCCGGCATACAGAGTTTTTTGCGGAGGCGTACTGTTCCCTTCTTGGAAGAGATTACCGGTACCTGCAATAGTGCCGGGAGTGCTAGAGAGATAACTCACCCAATACCCTTCTCCGGCTGTCATTGTGGAGAAATCACTGGTTCCTGAACTTCCCGGGTGATACGCACCCCACGTTCCTGCTACAGGGTTATATTTCCACACAGAATCAATTGTCGTAGAGACATTCAGAGCACCGAGTACTGCTGAAGCCGCAGTATTTGTTGGCACGACCGGGAGCGATATCAAGTTCCATCCGCTGGTCACATCAATCGAGTAGCTACCCGAAGTGGTGAAGGACCAGTTCGTTGTCGGTAACGTATTTCCCGCCGTATCGGTCACACCCGTAAGCGTGATGGTGTAGGTGGTGTTAGTTGCCAAATCGGATGTTGGATTGATGGTCGCAGTATTGGTCCCGCTACCGGTTACGCTTGCGGTCACGCCCGTTACATTGCCTGCGCTGATAACCACATTCTCACTGAACACGACGGTGATGTTGCCTGCGGGGTCAATACCGACCGCATTCGCTCCCGGCGTCTTGCTCGTTACTGAAGGTATAGTGATATCTTTCGTTGCCGTTGGAGTAGTATCAGCTGCGCTCACATTTCCTGCCGCATCCGTTGCGGTAACCGAAGGAGTGACCGTACCATTGGAAAGCGTACTACCATCAATGGTGATGTCGAAGTTTCCGTCTGTTGCTGTTCCGCTTCCTGAAACAGTAGCACCATTCGTTAGAGATACATTGACTGTCGAACCGGCTTCAGCCGTACCGACAACATGGATTGCTCCCTTCTCGGCGTTGTTGATGTAATTGTCTCCGGCAATAGAAGTGATGCTCACTGCGGGTGCTGTTCGGTCTAGAGTAACCGAGACAGTGGCTGAAGTGCTTACATTCCCCGCGTTGTCATATGCCTTCACATAGATTGAGTGGACGCCTTGTACGGTACCAGTTGAATCCCACGTTGCCTCATACGACGACGTGGTGTCGGTAGAGATTAACGTATCGGTCGAGCTGTGCCAGAACTCGACTTTCTGAATACCAGAGGCATCGCTCGCATTTGCAGTGATACTAATATTACCGTTGTAGCTTCCGCCCCCAGCTGGAGCTGTAACTGAAGTTGTCGGTGCCACCGTGTCAATCGTCAATTCGTTGTTCGTCGCGTCGGTTCCAATATTTCCAGCCAGATCTTCAGCTGTCGCGGCAACATTGTACGTTCCCGCCGTGAGAGGAGTAGTTACATCTGCTGTCCACATAGTACCACTAACCACCGCGGTGTATTCTGCCCCGCTGACAGTGATCTTTACGACGCTGCTTTCATTAACCGTACCCGTTACAGTCGGCGTAGTGTCACTTGTAAGGAGTGTATTTACCGTGACGGTTGGTAAGATAATATCAATCGGGTCGCAAGCTTCATTTGTGCACCATGGTCGATAATTAACTGTTCCGCTTATCTTAGAAGCAATAGTCGCACCATTCGTTGTCCCCCACCAGTTTTTGGTGGCATCAACTAAATTCCCGTTCTCCACATTCACCCCGAAAGTAGTATTTCCAGTAATTCGGTTACTGTTAACTGTAATTCCGCTGTGGATTGGTGTCCCGCCGCCATTCACAAAATCCTTAACAACTAAGTCACTGCCGTTACTGCTGATAGTATTGCCCGTAATCGTAAGTGTTTCAATCGAGGCAGTCGCAGCCGCATTGCGGGTTTCTGCTACGGCATAAATTCCCCGCGGTGTTACACCATTTATGGTGTTGCCACTGACTGTCACTCCGCTTAGGCGAGCATCGGTGCCAGCGACATTGTAGGCACGGGCAAGAAGGTTAATGCCGGCGCGTGCGCCAGAACCCCCTCCCGTAATAGTATTGCCAGACACGGTAACATTTGTCCCGGCCGTTGTCGCTCCGGTCTGACGATCGCGTACGGCAATCTCAATACCAACTCCGGAATCACCCGCATCCCAGTTACCATTTGAAACTGTAATCACGTTGCCTGAAACCGTGGAATTGGTAACGTTCGTTAGTTCAATGCCGGCATAAGCCGCATTAACAATCAGGTTATTTTGAACGGTCCAGCCTGATTGAAGAGTATCATTGTCGCTTCCCACAAGTACTCCATTCCAACCAAGGTTTTCAAAAGAGTTATCACGAACAATTATGTTAGACGCAGCTGTATTCCAAGCAATCACACCACTGCCGACTCCGCCTTGCCAAACCGGATTAGTATAATTCCGAATAACAAATCCTTCTATGGTGACATTTGAGATGGCATTGCCGCGAAGCAGGGCTATTGCAGAACCGTTGCCAAGGCCAGTGCCGTTAAGAACCGGTGCGTTTAAACCGGGACCGGCGACAGCATCACCTGGCTCGCCACGAAGTGTGAGCGGCTTGTCTATACATAAAGAGGCTGGCTCATTGCAAGCGGCCAGCGTCTGAATTGGTTCAGCATAAGTTCCTGCAGCGACACTAATCGTATCGCCAGCAGTTGCTTTAGTAACTGCTTCTTGAATTGTTGCGAAGTCTGCGCTGGTTGCTCCAACAGTTAGATTATTATTGGTATCAACTACGAACGACACAGCGTCGCTCTCTTTAAAATTTCCAGCTACATCCGTAACTTTCAGTACAATGGAATTTCTGCCATCAGCTAGAGTTATTGTTTTTGGAGAAGTGCAGTCAGCCAAAGGTGTATAACTTCCACCGCCAACGCTATATGCACAGACGGAACCGTCAGTGGAGTCGAAACCCAAATTAACATTTCCGTTTTTCACAACCGCGTCGGCCAGAGGCGAAGTAATCGTAGCTGTTGGCGCAGTAGTATCGATTGTGAAGGTATTGTTCGTTGATGCAGCAACGTTATTGCCTGCCGCATCAGTTACTGTAGACAAACTGACTGTGGCCGTTCCGTCAACATACGTCGGAGCGTTCGCCGCAGTTACGGTATAAGGATATGTCCAAACTTTTGGATCTAGCGTAGGCGTCATCGCCGCATTCGTGATATCAGTGCTACCCTGTTGGTCGATGCTAATTTGTGGCGTACCAATAATTGATCCGTTTTCAGTGTACGTAGCAGTAATTGTCATCACGCTAGCTTTTGTTGGATTCGCGCTGTAAGTGAGAGCGATTGTTGGGGCCGTGTTATCTACAGTGATCGTTTTGGTAGTGTCGGTAATAGAGTTTAACGCCCTATCAGTAATAACAATTTTAATCGTATAGACTCCGTCTGCTACAAAGGAAACGTCGTTTGTATTCTTTCCATTCCAGACCTTCGGACCTGGGTTTGTGACGGCAGAAGAGTCGTATATGTGTTTAACCAACGTACCTGCAGAATCAACAATATCGATGGATGCATTAACTTGTTCAGAGAAGGCAAGATTAAAGGTCGCAGTGTCTTTTACACCAGAACTGTAATTCGGAGAAATCACAGACTCATCTAGGGTGTAAGAACTTACAGCAGGACTGACATTGTCTTCATTGATTGTAGAAACCGATGCTGGACTAACTGTCTCATTACTGGCGGCGTCTTTAGCAGTAACGGTAAAATTATTAGCACTATTCAACGTAAGAGGAGCGCTAATACTAAATGATGTTGCGCCACCGCTTAATTGCTGCGAAGCTACTACGGTGCCTCTATAAATTTGTACCAATGAGTTCGCTTCGGCAGTACCAGTAATCGTATAGTTAGCGGCATTAGTATAGACAGCCACCGTAGGTGCCGTGATGACAGGAGCGACAGGAGCAGTTACGTCAACAAAAGTCACTGTCGTTGGAACAACGGTCAACGAGGTTGTCGCGCCGATAGTTGCGACACCGGCTGTCCTGTCAGTATCCGATGTTAGGGTAGAAACGACTTGTCCGCTCGTGTCCGTTACTGTCGTTGCTGTTACCGCACCCTTGTCAGTCGTAATTACCACGCTCACGCCAGCAGTTGTACTGATATTTCCGAATTGGTCTTTCAGTTGACCGGTAATCGTAGCGCTATCAGTGCCGTTGGCGTCAACGGTCGCATCTGTAACAGTCAAAACAACTTGCGAAGCGGTGGCGGAATTAACCGTTATGGTACCTGTGTCAGAGGTGATTAATCCAACCGTCCCACGCAATACTGTGTTTACGGCATTAACCAGAGTAGAATTTGCAGACCCTGAACCATTCGCAACAGTTATCGTTCCATACGTTGGAGAAGCTGTACTTGGAGAATTTCCACCGCCCGTTAAAGCAGAAATGGTAACAGCACCCGAAGCAGGATTACTGTATTGGTCAACCGCGTTGGGTACCGATACTGAAAATAGAGTACCGGCAACTTGGGAGGCGCCGGCGGAAAGCGCGAAGGCGCTTATGATTCCGGCCGAAAGCGCACCAACCGAACCACTGGTGGCTGGAGCTGATCCGGCTGTAGCAGTAATGGTAAATGCATCTACTTTGTTATAGCCGATATCATTGAACGTGGCCGTACCGCCAGTTGTTGTCTTAGTCAGAGTTCCGCGCAAAGCACCAGTGCCACTAGCTTTGGTCAAAGCCACGCTCGTACCATCTGCCACATTATTGCCATAAGCGTCAACTACTTTGACAACAGGTTGCGTGGTCAGGATAACGTCCACCGTACCAGTGGATGAAGGTTGCGTAGTGAACGTAACAGTTGCAGGGACATTTGGAGAAACGATGATGTCATTTGATGTCGCCAAGGTCAAACTCGGAGAAGTGAAATCAACCTTAATCGTTGTCGCCTCCTGATAGCTTACGTTTGAGAAGGTCGCTACGCCGCCCGATGCCGTTGCGGTCAGGGTTCCAAAGAGAGTCTGACTTCCTCCGGCCGTTGAATTCCGAGCCGCTGTAACTTCTACCGTACTGTCAGTTACCAGGTTCCCAAAACTATCAAGCACATTGATAACTGGCTGTTGAACAAAATTGACACCGGCAGTTGCCGTTGATGATGGTTGAGTAACAATGGCAAGCTGGGATGCTGCGCCGTGGGTGAATGTGATGTTTTGAGTTTGAGTAATACCGACACTGTCAACAGTTGCCGTAATCGTTTTCGCTTCGGCTTTTGTGGAAGAAATAGTAAATGTTGCTACACCGCTTGAATTCGTAGTGGCTGTAGTGGGAGAAATGCTATGTCCCGTACCAGTCGATGCAAGGCTTGCTGTCTTATTTGGAATAGGATTACCAGCCGCATCTTTCGCAGTGATGGTTACCGTAATTACGTTCGCGCCGCTACTTACCACTTTTGTTCCTGTATCCGTTGTAACTGTAGAAATACTTGCACTAACTGGTCCCGGCACGACGGTAATTACGCCCGTGGTATCACCTCCAGCACCAGCAGATGCTTGGATGACAGCTGTGCCAACCAAAACACCAGTGAGCACTGCGCTCTTATTATCAACGGGTGCGACCAAGTCACCATTGACTATGCCGGTCGGACTGACTAATGACCATGTTGCTGCCACATTCGCAACGAAATTGCCAAATTGGTCGCGCGTATTGGAATACGCGGTAAATGTCGTGCCGGATGGCACATTGGCAGTACCTATTTCTGCACCCCCGGTGGCAGAATTCTCTACTTTGAGCTGTGTTGGCGCCCCAGGCACAGACGTTAGGGTTCCAAAATTTGTTGGCATTATCTCGCCGTTAACTCCAGCAATTGCTCCTGCTGTCATTGTTATATTCCCAAAACCTGGAGTTGTTGTAGTCGGTCTAACTTTTAGACCGCTAAAACCTAGGAAACTTGCAGAAGTCGACACAGTATTGACCGTAAATGAGAAAGACGTCGAAGAAGGTGTGATGCTGGTCGAATTCAATCCTATATCTCCAATTACAAAGATACCGATTGCAGATGTCGTGTCGAATTCCCAACCAGATGGTAAAGAGATTGTTATGAATCCTGTGCCGATATCTCCAGCTACATTTTCGGTTATACCGGGGCCACTCAGTGATTTATAGGACGGTGTTCCACCTACGGACGTTGTATCAATTGAAATATTACCTCCATTACCTACCGCTGTAACATTTGCTGCCGCTAACGCCATACTCGGAGCGATGAGGACCCCCCCCACGAGCGCGAATGCAACGATTGCAGAGAAACTCGCAAGAGCCGAACGACCCGAGCGCACGAGCATGGATTGGTACATAAAAATCAATAGTAATTTATTAATGCAAACACAATAATCCACGTTGCAGCCCCCTGCTGTATGGATAGTAGAATTATCTGCCCATCTAGCCCCATTGTCAACATCCTCGCACTTGTTCAGGTGGATTCGTACGATCGGTGTGTAATGTGGTATACTGGAGCTGATGAAACAGATTAATGCTCAACGCTGGTTTCCAATCGTCATCGAGAAGGATGAGGATGGCTTTTTTGTTGCAGTCAACCCTTCGCTCGCCGGCTGTTATAGCCAAGGCAAGACGATAGAAGAGGCTCTCGCCAATGTACAAGAGGCAACGGAGCTTTGTCTCGAGAGTACGGATAAAAAGGAGATGAATCGTGATACACAAGTGAGCGTACACCTGATAACCGCATAAACATGCCTCGTCTCCCGCGACTCTCCGGGAAAGAGGTCATTAGGAAACTTGAGCGGGGCGGATATTATTTCGTACGTCAACGAGGAAGTCATGTGCGGCTCGAACACGAGAGCCGTCCGCCAACCGGTGTCCCGCTTCATGACATTATTGGTCCCGGGCTTCTGCGACAAATCCTACGTGAGACGGAGTATTCACCGGAAGAATTTATCAACCTATAAGCAATAATTGCACTATCCCCACACTACGGTCATTGGGGTTGCGTTTTCAGGGTATTTCTGGCATACTTTTCCCAACTCGCAGAGTATTCGAGCTTCGCTCGGCCGACAGTCGGCCGCAAGTGTTCAGTTTCGGCGAGGTTAATTAGTTAAATCCAATACATGGACACAGCAGGATCAGCAGGTGCGGCAGGTTCAGTGCAAGGGAACAAGCTTTATGTAGGGGGTATCCCTTACCGCTCGACAGAAGACGATATGAAGAAGGCCTTCGGTGAGGCCGGAAATGTCGTTTCTGCGAGTATTATTTCTGATCGTATGACGGGTCGCTCACGCGGCTTCGGCTTCGTCGAAATGGCGACCGAGGCGGAGGCACAAGCGGCGATTGACCGTTGGGATGGCAAGGAGATGGATGGGCGCACGCTCTCTGTTTCTTTCGCTCGCCCGCAAGGTGATCGTCCTCCTCGCCGCGATGGCGGTTTCGGGGGCGGTGACCGCGGTGGTTACGGCGGTGGCCAAGGTGGTTATGGGCGAGGCGGATACTAATCTCTTCGCCGAGAAACAAGAGCGCCCGCGCTTACGCGCGGGCGTCTTTGTTTACGCCGTTCATTCTCAGTTGGGAATGAGCCTCGGTTTCATAGGTGGTCCTAGGTAGCGAGACAATAATGTTCGCATGTGTTGGACCTGAGAAAGTGTTAAGGTTCTTCCGAGTCGAGAACGAACTACATATAGTTTCTTCCTTATATTTCAAATGTCAAGCGAAATCAGGGGAGAAAATGGTGCAAAAGCTGTGTATAATCGGGTATAACCGCTAAAAATTATGAAACGCGATGAGCAATGGCTCTTAGAGGAGAAATACGGCGGCCCCTACTTCGCCAAGGCTACGAAGGGCAAGAAAGAGACGGCGGAATACAAGGAGGATAAGAAGCGGCTCGCCACAGGCGAGCC
>JBBUDY010000050.1:9948-50455 GCA_038057055.1 Patescibacteria group bacterium
GCCGCTTGCCTATGTAGTCGGTTGGCAACCATTTCTCGGTCTGAAAATTTATCTCGACTCGCACCCCCTCATTCCCCGCTCCGAAACAGAGTGGTGGACGGAGCAGTTATTGCGGTCGTTCGTTCCGGATTCGCCCACAAGCCCTATTGCGGTCGCGCTCCGGGCCGCTAGGCCAAGTCTTACTACCGCACCATGGCTTGCGGGCGAATCTCCCGTCACTTTTCTCGACCTGTGCGCCGGAAGCGGCGCTATCGGTTGTGCGGCGCTCGCACGGATACCAAATGCGCAAGTGTACTTCGGTGAAATCGATCCGGCACACGAAGCAACTATTTTGAAAAATATCCGCGAAAATAATTTGGACACTTCAAGAGCCGATGTGCGCATCGGCGACTTGTTTGAACCGTTCGGCGATATGAAATTCGACATCATTGCGGTGAACCCGCCGTATATCCCTGCTGACCGCGAGCTCCCCACGAGCGTCGCTAACTATGAACCCCCCGGCGCGCTCCGCGCCGGGGGGGATGGGCTTGACCTTATTCGCCGTATCGCCTCCGAGCTTCCGAGACATCTCAACAAAAGTGGTGTCGCGTGGATAGAATGCGACAGCGCGCACGCGCCTGCCTGCGCAGGCAGGGCTACTGCAACCGCGCTCTTCATCACACAAAATCTCTCCGCAGAGATACGCAACGACCAGTACGACAAACCACGCGTCATCGTGGTCTCGTATACATAAGGACGAGGCCCGTGTGGCCTCGTTTTCACTCTCTGGATCACCTCCCTTCAGTGCACTTGAGTGAGCATTCTCCACCAACGTTGAATGTCCCGACATAACCAATAGAACTTCGAACTTAGGTTACGAAACATGATCGTCCCCTCGTGAAAGAGCTGGTTGAGAAGCGTTGGACGCAAGTTTATAGAAGCTTGTGTCCCCCTCTTAATACTACTCCTGTAAAATCTTTGTCAATCAGTTACGCACTCATGCGCGGTCCGTGATAAAATCGTTGTATGGCTGAACCGCTCTCAACTGATTCCTATAAAGGCGTCCGCGACTTCTACCCTAATGATTGGCGGCGGCTTGATGCGATGTTCGCGCGCATCCGCGAGACGCTTCTCGCGTGGGGATACGAAGAGTACAACGCTTCCCCTCTTGAGCGTGCCGAGCTCTACGAAGCGAAGACTTCAGAAGAGATAGTAAACGAGCAGACCTACACCTTTATGGACCGCGGTGGCCGCAAGGTGACGCTGCGCCCCGAGATGACGCCAACTCTCGCACGGATGGTGGCAAATAAGCGCCGCGAGCTCGCATTTCCTCTGCGCTGGTTCTCTATCGGCAACCGCTTCCGCTACGAACGACCGCAGAAGGGCCGCCTGCGCGAGTTCTATCAAACAGACATCGACATTATCGGTCTGCCGGAGGGAGAAGCAGATATTGAAATAATACGACTTGCATCAGAAATATTAAAAGCATGTGGCGCCACAGAAAAAGATTTCATTATTCGCGTGAATTCGCGCACCCTTTTAAATGCAGCTTGCAAAGCTGCCGGACTCAAGGGCGATGATGCTCGACAGTATGTGCGCCTTCTCGATAAGAAATCAAAGATGACTCCCGAGGCGTTTGAAACAGCGCGAAATACTATTTCAGCTAAAGATCCCCTCTCATTTATCAAACCAAAAGTAATGGAAACATTTGTGGCGACGCTCAAAGCGCGCGGCGTTGGCAATGTTGTCTTCGACACAAGCATCACGCGTGGCTTTGACTATTACACGGGAATGGTCTTCGAGGTATACGACACCAATCCGGCAAACCCGCGCGCACTCTTCGGCGGTGGGCGCTACGATGGACTCGTGGCACTCTTTGGCGGTGACCCAATTCCTGCCGTCGGCTTTGCTATTGGTGAAGTACCTCTTGGTAACTTCCTCGAGACACATTCTCTCTCGCTTAACGAAGATACAAAGAAACCGCAACTCTATCTCGGCACTCCGAGCGCGAGCGACATTCTTGCCGCACAAGCGTTTGCTGACACACTTCGCGTACAGGGCTGTCGTGTGTTTGTAAATATCGGAAATCGCGGCCTCGGCGACCAGATCAAAGAGGCGGTGAAGCGCGATATTCCGCTCTTTATCGCCTACGGCGCAGACGAAGTGAAAAGTAAAACCGTGCGTTTGAAAACTCTCGCGACCGGCGAAGAGACTACCCTCCCAGTTTCAGAAATCTCAGCACGTTTATGAGAGCGATAACGTTTGATATCGAATCTATTTCCGATTCTGTCGTACGCGGCCGCATCGACGTGAACGAACAAGATCTCACGGTGGTCGCTATCCACGATTCAGAGACCGGCGAGTACTCATCATACTTCAAAGAAGAGTTGCCGAAGCTCTGGCCGATACTTGAACGTGCCGATATGCTGATCGGCTTCAATTCCGATGTGTTCGACATCCCGCTCCTGAATCGTTACTACCCTGGCAACCTTTCCCACATACGCTCGCTCGACCTGCTCGTCGAAGTGCAGAAAGTGCTCAGCCGTCGCGTCCGCTTACAATCGCTTGCAGAAGCCACTCTCGGCAAAGGGAAAAAAGGTGATGGGCTCAAAGCCGGAGAGTGGTGGAAGGAGGGCAAACGAGACAAGGTGGCCGAGTATTGCATCGAGGATGTCCGCCTTACCCGCGAGCTCTACGATTACGCTCTTACGCATGGGGTGCTCAAATATAAAGACCTCCGCGATATCCGTGATATCAAAATCGATACTTCACTTTGGAGTCAGACGGGTGTTATTATACCGGCTATGACCCACGCATTACCGCTATAAAACTATGAATCATCACCATCACCACACACAGCATCCTGCTCTCAAGCCCTCATTCCTTATCCCGTTTGCTATCGTTATCGGCGGCATCATCGTCGCTATCGCCGTATACGCTTCAATACCGAAGAATCCTATATCGAAAGTCGACGACACATCGCTCCTGCGCAGTATTGATTCGACCGACCACATCTTCGGCAATCCGACTGCAAAAGTTGTCATCGTAGAGTATTCAGACTTCGACTGTCCATACTGCAAGACATTTAACGAGACAATGCACCAAATCATCGCAAATGAAGGAGCGACCGGTGACGTCGCTTGGGTCTTCCGCCACTTCCCACTGCTTGAAATTCACCCCAATGCACTCTCGCATGCCCGTGCCGCAGAGTGTGCCGCGAAAGCTGCTGGAAATGATGCGTTTTGGAAGTTCGCCGATGCGCTCTACGCAAACCAGCCCGTCGATCCAGCCAATTACGGCACGCTCGCAAAAGGGGCTGGGATTACTAATGATGCCTTTGCGCAATGCTACGCAGATGCAGGAGGTATATCATCAACCGTCCAACCGAAAATCCTTGCAGACCGCCAGAACGCGCTCGATATCGGCGCGAAAGGCACACCCTATTCAGTTATGCTCGTGGCGGGAAAAGAACCCGTTGTTATAAACGGCAACTACCCGTATGAAGAAATGCATCAGATGGTGAATCAGGCGCTCGGGAATTAGCCTTCATCCTCAACTAACCCAAGTCGGTAAATATCAAACGAGTTGTCGCCCTCAAACATGTCAGATGGGTTTGGGAGATAGATGCGCCGGCGTTTAATCTCTTCGGTCGCATCGTTCACGAGCCGATGGAAGACTTTGAAATCTTCTTTGTGGGTACGGTAGTCGATTATGTATCGCCGCATTTGTGAGCTCCCGTCGGCATTCTTGGTCTTCTTGCACTCATACACGATAAAACGCCGCACAGGCTTCTCGAACATTACTGAAACGGTGTAATAGTTAAAAATCGCTTGCACCACGAACAAAGACTTCGCAGCGCCACCCTTACTAAACGCCGCGACAAACTTGTGGTCCACGATGTCCACCGCGCCCTTTTCAATCTTTGATTCCACTACTAAGTCTGAAATCGCTTTGATCGGGAGCGGAAGCCCCTCGACTTCTACCACACCCTTCACCTCGACCCCAAGCACCTTATGCTTCGGCGGGCGAGCAAGATAGTACCCGATGGCTCGCAAATAATCCTTCTCCATCGCGGCGCGCTTCGCGCGGCGCGCCGCCCTACTCTTCGCCGTGCCGAAATTGATCTCAAAATCCGCAATGTTCCGCATGTAGTTCAATCCCATCTGCGTCGCAATATCTTTAGGCGCGCCGCTATAGAAATGCTCAAGCGCTTTGTGTCCTGCGCTCCCGACGATAGACGCCGGCGTCCGCGGCGTGTCATAAATCTCCTCGACATACCGCTTGTACCACGCAAGCGGATTCCTTAAAAACGCCATCAAGCTCGAATGACTCCAATGCTTGATCGGCAACTTCCTCTGCTGTTTTACAACTCTTTTCTTCCGCTTCATGGTTATCATCAATTATAGACTATCCTCAACTTCGTCCTATAGGACAATCTTTGGAGATGCACGATTCACCGTGCGTCCGGCAAATCGAATTGCTTCCGAAGATGGACGTCGTTCTCGAGCCGCTCGACTATCATATAGAGTACATCCACTCCGATGCGGAATTGTGCTTTCGCGAGAGCAATGAGCTCTTCGCAATCATAGGGATAGATCCACACACTGTCTTGAAGCCGCACAAATCCATACTCCTGCATAAATCGCCGCAATTTAGCTCGTACACTTTTCCGTCGTTCCGGAATATCAAATATCACGATGCGCCACCGCCGGTCCCATCGGCGCTTTTTTGCAATTGCTATTTTCTCCGTCTCCATCTGGAGCATGCGTTCGCCCTTCTCTGTTATACGCGCATACCGTTTACCGTCTTTGTTTACAAATACGATATGCCCTTTTGCCGCAAGACGACCAAGTGACGATTTGTATTGATAATTGAATTTTGCGCCTTTTTTGTATCCGGGGAAAAATCTGAGAAGCTGCGCAGCGTTTGGTACAGTCGCCGCGATAAGAACCACACCACCAAGAACGACAGTCGTGAGTAATGCTTTTTGAAACGCTCCCAAACGTCGTTCGTGCTTCGCCTCGCGTTCCAGTATCCCCATCTGTATATTCTATCGTCCTACTATCAAAACTTTGTCCCTATAGGGACAAAGTGTGGATACCTTGATAATTGACTGGAGTGGTGTATAAATAGGGGCAGGTTGAAGTTCTGGCAGGATTTCCTGCTATGCCCTAGGTGTTTCCGAATATCACATGAGAGGTGAGTGCTATGAAACGTTCGAAAAATCCCGTGATTGATTTGGTTGCAGCTTGCATTAAGGTGGCCGATATGGCGTTTGAACACGGAGTTCCCTATAACGCCGCTGCGAAAGACGGGGGTGTGGTAGTGGTCGGCCGAACCGCTTCGGTCCTGCTCGAAAAGGCTCTTGGGGATGCAGATTTTGCACAATCCTTAATCAAGTCCGTCAATTGGATAGATGGGTAGGAAAAGTAAAAACGTAGACAGTACGAGCCGCCCCGGAGGAGCGGCTCGAAGTATTTTTAATACGATTTTAAATGCCGCGCTTTGTCGTGCGTGCGGATTTTTTCGAGTGCCTTTGCTTCGATCTGACGGATGCGTTCGCGGGTGACGCCGAATTCCCTCCCCACTTCTTCAAGCGTGTGATAAATACCGTCCATAAGACCGTGGCGCATTTCGAGAATCTTGCGCTCCTTCGGCGAGAGGTCGTTCAGGATACCGCGCACTTGCTCCGAAAGAATACGTTCGGACGACTCTTGCACGGGCGACGGAATCTTGTCATCAGGGATGAAGTCGCCGAGGGTGGAGCGCTCGTCGTCATCACTACCAACCGGATTCTCGAGTGAGAGCGTATCCTGATTAATCTTCTCTATTTGATAAATCTTTTCCGGCTCGACGCCCATTTCTACCGCAATCTCCTCTGGCTGTGGGTCACGACCGAGCGCTTGGGAGAGGCGACGTGAGACTTGCTTGTACTTAGCGATGGTCTCTACCATGTGCACGGGGATGCGGATGGTGCGCGACTGGTCAGCAAGCGCGCGAGTGATCGCCTGACGTATCCACCACGTTGCGTAGGTTGAGAATTTGTAGCCCTTTTTCCAATCAAACTTGTCTACCGCGCGGAAGAGACCAAGATTCCCTTCTTGAATCAGGTCAAGGAGCGTGAGGTCGGGCGAACGGCCGACATACTTCTTTGCGATAGAAACGACGAGGCGCAGGTTACTGCGCGCAAGGATATTGCGCGCTTCGGCATCGCTCTTCTCAATGCGCTTTGCGAGCTCGCGCTCTTCTGCCGCAGTGAGGAGTGGGTACTGCCCTATCTCGCGAAGGTATATTTGAATGGAATCGTAGCCAGTTGAGTGACGATCTTTGATGTTGCGTGTGGCGAGATATTCATCCGCGGCATCTTCGAGCATGCCGCCCTCAAGCACGTCCACACCCGCGATAGCGAAGCGCTCATAAAGAGACTCGAGAAAGCTCACATCGTCTTCAACGTGCGGGAATGATTTGAGAATTTCGCTGTAGGTCACGTAGCCGCGCTCCTTCCCCTTCTCGATAAGCGCTTCTGCCGAAAGCGCTTTCTGTGAGAGTGCCTTTGCTTTTGCACCTCGGAGCGCAGTACGCACAACTTGCTTCTTAGTGCGTTTCTTCGCATGCACTTTCTTTACTGTCTTTTTCTTCTTGAGCATGCGCTTCGCCAACCGCTTCTTTGCAGTTTTTTTCACAGCCTTTTTCTTCTTCTTGGAAACAGATTTCGCCATGCAAAAATGTAAAAAGTAATAGGGAACAGGGTCTAACGCCCAAATGAAGCTAAACGAGCGGAGAGTTTTGTACAGAGTGCCTGCGCACTTATAACCGAGGCCGCGTCTCCTGCGGTTTCGGCTCTTCGTAGAGTCTTCACTGCCTCTTGATACGCCTCGCGGATAACCGCTTCTTCAAAGGCGTGCAAAAGCTCGTCTGCCGCATCCTCCGATGGCTCTTCTCCGAACGTCTGTTCTGCATAGAACAGGGCCGGTTCTGCAAGCTCTACCTGGGGCAGCAACTCCGCTTCAGTAATTCGAATATACTCTGATTTGATACGCTTGGCAAGTAGCGTATCTAGATAGGCGTGGACAACGGCAAGGAGCTGTTCGGAGCGGATATCTCGTGCCGAACGCGTGGCCGACAAGGTTCGACCTTGAGAATTCGGGGCTAAGGTCGAACCTTGTTGGGCCGCAGAGAGTTTCGGAACTCTCTTTAGAGATTCTCGAACCGCTTCACTCGAGAGGCCGAGCGTGCGCGCGGCTGACTGCGTGAAGTGCTCGCGCTCCATCGGGCTCGGAATCGCTGCGATAAGTGGAAGCACGATATTTTCTGCCGCGCGCAAAAGGCGATGTGAATCACGCTCCTTCTCGGCAAGCTCTGCGAGGAAAAATTCAACGATAGGTTTGGCATTCTTGATACGGAGCGAGAACTCTTTCGGATCTTCGCTCACCAAGTCTGCAGGGTCCTTCCCTACAGGGAGCGACGCGGCCTTTACCCGGAGCCCCTGTCGAAGCGCTAATTCAGCAGAGCGCGCGGTTGCCTTGAAGCCCGCTTGGTCGGCGTCGAGAATGAGCATTAAATTTTCACTGTACCGCTTCATGAGCCCGAGATGACGCTCAGTGAGCGCGGTGCCCGAGAGCGCGATCGCATTTGTGAATCCCGCTTGGTGCGCAAGGAGCACATCCATCTGCCCTTCAACAAGGCAGGTGAAGCCACGCGTGCGTATCGCATCTTTTGCCGCATCCATCCCAAATAAAATTTCAGACTTGTGATACAGGTCTGTCTCTGGAGAGTTGAGATATTTCGCCTGATCATCAGCCGCGAGCGCTCGCCCGGTAAATGCCACCACGCGCCCAGCAATATCGCGTATCGGGAAGATGAGCCGATTGCGGAAGCGATCATAATACGTGCCCTGCTTCCCGTCTGCTTCTTTTATCAATCCCGCCGCAAGAAGTTCTTGTATCGTGAATCCTTCTGCGGTCAGTGCCTCAAGGAGCGCGCGCCACGCGTCTGGCGCAAAGCCGAGCCGCCAGGTACGAATAGTCTCGTCGGTGAGATTGCGCGACTTTGCATATTTTTCAGCGGTGCTCCCTTTCAGATGGCCCGCATACCACTCGCTCGCGCGATTCATCGCCTCGCGCAGTCGCTCTTTCTTCGATGCATCTTCTCGATTCCCACCACTTGAATATTCAATAGTGACGCCCGCTTTTTCCGCTAACATTTTCAGCGCACCCTTGAAATCAACACCCTCGATTTTTTCAATAAAAGAAAATCCGTCACCTCCTAACCCACATCCAAAACAATGCCAACTCCCGCGCTCAAGTGACACATGGAAACTACCTGTCTTTTCTTTATGAAATGGACAAAGTCCCACCAAACTCCTCCCCGCCCGCCGTAGCTTCACATACGGACTCACAATGTCCTGTATGTTCAATCGTTCTTTTATCTGCTGTACCATATCCCCTGCCATAGTGTTGATTTTACTGCCTTTTAGAATACTTGACAACGTCTTATCTATATGCTATCCTAGCGTTAGCCGTTGAACGGCATCCTCTACTAATCTGAGGATCATCAGTTCCGTTAATCTAGGGAGAATGACATGTCGGTGCAACCGGAAACATGGTATGGAGTAAGTCTCATGATCGCCCTCGGTCTCATCATCCTGTCCGTCTTTTGGGCTGGCAGAAAGGTCGGGCGACGCGAGGCAGTCCGTGGTTAGCTGAAAGGCTAAACCGCAACACGGCGCGAGGACCTTCGGGTCCTGCGCCGTTTAACTTTTTATACTTCCCTATTTATGGACATCGTAAGTCCATATTTCTAAACTAGAGTGCTCGCGGGGTGCGCGGGGCGAACGAGGTTGTGCGGGATTCGTAGGACGCGGGTGCGGGGCGCTCGGCTTGGAGCTTCGCGATGTGTGCAAACTTCTTGCTACCCTTGAAGCCAGTGCCGGAGGGGATAAGGCGGCCGAGGATGACGTTCTCTTTGAGCCCACGGAGGCGGTCTACCGAGCCGCGCAGTGCGGCGTTGATGAGAATCTTCGTCGTCTGCTCGAAGGATGCAGCCGAGAGGAACGAGCGGCGCGAGAGCGCACTCTCCTTGATACCGAGCACGATCTCGTGCGACTTCGGCACCAACTTCCCTGCTTCTTCCATCTCCTTCACCGACTTCACGATTTCCCAATCTTCGACGACGTCACCAACTGAATAATCAGTGTCGCCTGCCTCCGTTATCTTCACCCGCGAGAACATCTGCTTCACCACGACCTCAAGATGCTTGCGCGATACACTCGCACCCTGGAGCTCGTAAATCTTTGATGCTTCGGTGATGATGTATTCTTGCACCATCGCGCGACCAGCATACTCGAAGAGGTCATCGAGGTCGGCAGAACCGTCAGTAAGTATCTGACCCTTCACCACCGTGTCGCCCTCTTTCACCAGCGGCACGCGCGGATATGGCGCGAGATACTCAAATGCCGAACCATCCTTCTTGCCTTGGCCGGCCGTCGGCGCCACCACAATAACCTTCTCACGACCCTCCTCTTTTATTTCTGACACAATGCCATCCGACTTAGAGATAACTGCCGGATTCTTCGGCGAACGTTTCTCGAACACTTCCTCAACGCGCGGGAGACCGCTCGTGATGTCGCCACCGACCGACGCCACGCCGCCCGCGTGGAAGGTACGCATCGTGAGCTGGGTGCCTGGCTCACCGATAGCTTGCGCGGCGACCGTACCAACTGCCTCGCCGAGGTCAACAAGTTCTTGTGTCGTGAGGTCCATACCGTAGCAGGTCTGGCAAATGCCATAGCGCGTCTCGCACGACATCGGGGAACGTGAGGTAACCGTCGCGACGGTAGACGCCGCAATGGCTTCTGCATCCTTCGTCGAGAGGTAGTGTCCCTTCTTGAAGAGTGCCGTACCAGTAGCATCTTTTGCATCTTCAGAGAGTACGCGGCCCTTGAGCGCTTCTGCGTAATTAATCTGGATGCCCGAGGCGCTGACGCGATTTATCTTCACTCCGCGCTTCGTACCGCAATCTATTTCAGTCACGATCGAGTCCTGCGCAACGTCGAAGAGACGGCGAGTCAAGTAGCCGGCTTTTGCCGTCCCGAGCGCGGTATCGGTAAGACCCTTACGCGCACCGTGGGTGGACATGAAGTATTCAATCGGATTTAAGCCCTCGATCATCGAGGAAATGATGGGCACTTCGATCGTCACACCAGAGGTGTCCTGAATAAGACCCTTCATACCCGACATCTGGGTCAGGTTGCCCATCGTACCGCGGGCGCCAGACTTCACCATGTCAGCGACGGAGCCCATCGGATCGAGCTCCTTTGCAACTTGCTCTTCGACTGCCTGCTTCGCGCCCTGCCATATCTCAATAGCCATGCGTCGCTTCTCTTCAGCGGAGAGGAGACCGTTCTGGAAGTCCTTCTCGAGCGTAGAAATCTTCGCGGCCGCTTCATCAATGATGCGCGACTTCTCCTTCGGCACCGAGGCGTCGTCAATCGCCCAGGAGATACCCGAGCGCGTTGCGTAGTCAAAACCGAAACGCTTCACTTTGTTTACAATGCCAGGGATTGCGTCGAGTCCATAACGCACGATACAGTCGTTCACAATACGTGCGAGCACTTTCTTCGTAATCGTTTCATTCACAAACGGATAGTCCGCCGGAAGAACGGTGTTGAAGAGGAGTCGTCCAACGGTCGTCTCAAATGGATGTCCGTCAAATTGCGCGTATTTCTCTTTACCAGTGACTGGCATCACTTTTATCTTTGCGCGTGCATCAATAGCATCATATTCAGATGCGAGAATCGCAGAGTTCGGTGACGAGAAGTGATCTCCTTCGCCCTTCGCTTTTTCGATTATTTTGGTGAGCCAATACACACCGAGGATAATATCCATCGGTTTGCCGATAAGCACCGTCACATCTCCCGAACCTGGTTTGAGGATGTTCGAGTTCGCGCTCATGATGTGCTTTGCTTCCCATTGTGCCTCCTCCGAAAGCGGCACGTGGACTGCCATCTGGTCGCCATCGAAGTCTGCGTTGAATGCACTACACACGAGAGGGTGGAGCTGGATAGCGTCACCTTCAATGAGGCGAGGACGGAATGCCTGAATACCTTGACGGTGAAGTGTCGGCGCGCGATTAAGGAGTACATACTTACCCTTGATGGCTTCTTCGAGGATTTCCCATACTTCGGCAACGCCGTCTTCAATGAGACGTCCTGCGCCACGAATGTTGAATGCAAGTTCCCTCTCGAGAAGTCCGGCGATCACAAATGGGCGGAAGAGTTCGAGCGCCATATGCTTCGGCAGACCACACTCATCGAGCTCGAGATCCGGACCAACGACGATAACGGAGCGACCAGAATAGTCGACACGCTTACCGAGCAGGTTTTGACGGAAATAGCCCTGTTTTCCTTTGAGATAATCAGCGAGGGATTTGAGCGGACGGCGCTGTGCCATCGTCATCGCGCCAGCAGACGCGCCGCTCTTGCGGATTGAATTATCGAGAAGTGCGTCAACCGCTTCCTGGAGAATGCGCTTCTCGTTGCGGAGAATGACCTCCGGCGCATGGATGTCGATGAGTTTCTTCAAACGATTATTACGATTTATGACGCGACGGTAGAGATCATTCACATCGCTCGTCGCATGGCGACCTCCTTCGAGCGCAACCATCGGACGAAGCGCCGGCGGAATGACCGGGATACGCGTGAGAAAGAGCCACTCGGGACGGATGCCTGAAGCGATGAGGCCAGCAATAAGCGAGAGGCGCTTCGCGAGCTTCTCGCGCTCGGCAGCACCGGCTTTCTCGTAACGTGCCGTGAGTGTTTTCTCAAGTTCCTTGAGGTCGAGTGCGCGGAACAAATCATAAATAGCCTCGGCGCCAATGCGTGCTTCGAAGAGACCACCGTACTTCACCGAGAAGCGGTGATACTCGAGCTCATCGAGCACCTTGCCGACGACAATGCCCTCAATCTCTGCTTTCGCCATCGTCATCTTCTCTTTGAGTGCATCGCGCTCTTTGTCAGAACCAAGCGATTTGTACTTCGACTTGTATTCACTATCGAGTTCGGTGAGGAGTCGTTTCTTCTCTTCTTCAGCAATTTTTGAAACAATATATCCCGCGAAGTAGACCACCTGCTCGATGTCAGTCGCAGATGCGCCGAGCAAGAGTGCCATGCGAGACGGAACGGAACGGAGAAACCAGATGTGCGCGACCGGCGTGCAGAGTTCGATATGGCCCATTCGCTCGCGACGCACGATAGAACGGGTAATCTCGACGCCGCACTTGTCACAGACGATACCCTTATAGCGGATGCCTTTGTATTTGCCACAGTAACATTCATAGTCCTTCTCAGGACCGAATATCTTCTCGTCGAAGAGCCCGTGCTTCTCGGAACGCTGAGTGCGGTAATTAATGGTCTCGGGCTTGGTGACTTCACCGCTGCTCCACGCAAGAATGCGCTCGGGTGAAGCGAGAGTGAGACGAAGACCGTTCCAGGTGTCCTTCGGAGGGAGTCTGCGGGGGGTGAATGCCATATTGTTATCTTTAAATTTTTAAATGTTTACACATTCACTACGCCTCCGGTTCTGGCGGCAGGTTCAAGGGCTCGACGTCAAGTGCGAGACCGCGGATCTGGTTGGTAAGCACCGCAAAGGACGCTGGCGTGCCCGAGTGACTAATCGGCTCTCCCTTCACGATGGCGTCAAAGGCTGCCGAGCGACCCTGGATGTCGTCCGATTTAATCGTGAGCATTTCGCGGAGTGTGTACGCCGCGCCGTAGCCAAGGAGCGCCCACACTTCCATCTCGCCGAAACGCTGACCACCGTTCTGCGCCTTGCCACCCAAGGGTTGCTGGGTGATGAGCGAGTACGGGCCAATAGAGCGCATGTGGATCTTGTCTTCCACCATGTGATGCAGTTTGAGGATGTACATATACCCAACCGCGATGGTCTGACCAAATGCGTCGCCCGAGCGACCATCGAAGAGTTGCATTTTGCCGGACTTGTCGAACCCAGCGGCCACAAGCTCACTGCGAATCTCGTCTGCCGTTGCGCCCGCAAAAGGCGGCACGACTGCCTGGTACCCAAGCGTATGCGCCGCAAGTCCGAGGTGCATCTCGAGAATCTGCCCGAGATTCATACGACTCGGCACGCCAAGCGGCGTGAGGATAAGGTCGATCGGATTGCCGTCCTTGTCGTATGGCATATCAGCGACCGGGAGTACGCGACTGATGACACCCTTGTTGCCGTGGCGACCCGCGAGCTTGTCACCGACACTGACGTTTCTCACCTGCGCGACCGTGACCACGATTTTCTTGATGATGCCGGTCTCGAGTTCGTCGCCCTTCTCGCGCGAGAATATGCGCACACCGATGACGCGACCGCGCTTACCGCCCTCCATACGAAGACTCGTGTCCTTCACGTCCTTCGCTTTGTCGCCGAAGATACTGCGCAAGAGACGTTCTTCCGGCGTGAGTTGAGTCTCGCCTTTCGGGGTGACTTTGCCGACGAGGATGTCGCCCGGGCGAACTTCCGCGCCAATGCGGATGACGCCCTCTTCATCGAGGTTCTTGAGACGCATTTCACCAACATTCGGAATATCGTGCGTCGTCGTTTCGGGACCGAGTTTCGTATCACGAACGACGCAATCGAAATCTTCGATGTGCACCGTCGTAAACTTCGCCTCCTCCACAAGACGCTCGGAGATGATGATGGCGTCTTCGTAGTTCGCGCCATTCCAACTCATAAATGCGACTCGTACGTTTTGACCGAGTGCGAGCTGTCCTTTGTCCGTTGAGGAATTGTCCGCGAGGACGTCACCCTTCTTTACCGTGTCGCCCGTGCGTACTGATGGACGCTGCATAAATGCCGAATTCTGGTTGGTCTGGGTGAGCCCCTGGAGATGGTATTCCTTCTTCTTCCCTTCTTTATTCTCAACAATGACGCGGCGTGCATCAACCGCGGTGACTTCACCCGATTCGGTCGCGAGCACAAGGCGACCCGTAGAACGTGCTGCATGAGTCTCAATACCAGTGGCAACCAGTGGAGCTTCGGGGATGAGGACCGGGGTCGCCTGTTTCTGCATGTTGCTACCCATCAGCGCACGGTTCGCGTCGTCGTGATCTACAAACGGAATCATCGACGTCGCAATCGAGAACATCTGATACGTCGAAGCGTCCATGAGTGTAATCATGTCGCGTGTGACGATGATTGGGTCGCCTTTGTGACGCGCCTCCACCGAGTCGGTGATGATGCGGTCTTTGTCGTCGAGCTTGGTTGCGCCGTGCGCGATGTATTCAAGCTCTTCATCAAGCGCATTCAGATACACAATTTCTTCCGATACCTTGCCCTTCGAAACGCGGACATACGGCGTCTCGATGACACCGAAGTCATTCGTGCGTGCGTGCGTCGCAAGGCGCAGAATAAGACCAATATTCTGACCCTCTGGTGTATGAATAGGACACAAGCGTCCGTAGTGGGACGGGTGTACGTCGCGTACTTCGAAACCCGCGCGCTCTCTTGTGAGTCCGCCAGGGCCGAGCGCCGAGAGCGTGCGCATATTCTCGAGCTCCGCAAGGATATTTTGCTGATCCATAAATTGCGAGAGTTGGTTCGCGGTGAAGAATTCGTGCACGGAAGCGTGAAATGGGCGGGGATTCACGAGTGCCATCGGAAGTGTGGTCTCACTCTCAATCGTGGACATACGGTCCTGGATATTGCGCTTCATACGGCTCATGCCGACGCGCATGCGCGCCTGGAGGAGTTCGCCGACGAAACGCACGCGACGGAAACCGAGATGGTCGATGTCGTCCGGGCGCGCCGAAGGGTCAGCGTTCAGTTTCGTAATTTCCGAAATGATGCGAACGAAATCGACGAGCGAAAGAGTACGCTTCTCGAGCGCCTTCTCGGTAGTTGGGAAACCGAAACGCGTGTTCAGACGGTGACGACCAACGCGACCAACGTCGTAACGCTCGACCGAGAAAAGCGACTGCACGAAGTTCTTTGCGTTTTCAGGCGTGGCGAGGTCACCGTCGCGCATGCGACGGTGTATTTCGATGTATGCCTCCTCGACTGACTTCGCCTCGTCGTGCTCAAGAGTCGCTTTGATGGCGGCAAGCGCGAGTGGGTCCTTCGCAAAGTGTTTCGCGACCGCCTCGCCGAGTCCTCCACCGAAGACGGTGAGAAGCTGGGTGATAGGGAATTTGCGCTTGCGGTCAATCTTCACGAATATCGCGCCGTCCGCTTCGGAATCTATCTCAATCCACACACCGCGAAGTGGAATGATTTTTGCGCCGAAGAATGGCTTGCCGCGCAGGAGTTCAGAAACGAAGAAAGCCCCGAAACTTCGCGCGAGCTGTGGGACGATGGCACGTTCCACACCGGAAACGATGAATGAGCCGTGCGGCGTCATCATCGGCATGTCGGTCAAAAATATTTCCTGTTTCTTCTCCGAACCAAATGTCTTGTTGACGAGCTTCACCGTCACCTTGATCGGTGCCTCGTACGTGCGCATATTCTCGCGCGCGAACTCCCCATCAAATTTTGGTTCTCCAATCTCAAAACTTTCGAACTCAAGTTGGAATTTCTTTGCCGAGTAGTCGCTAATCGGTGAGAACTCTTTGAAGAGTTCTGTAAGACCATCCTTGAGGAGCCAATTAAATGAAGATCGCTGATGCCCAACGAGATCTGGAAACGATACCCTTGGAGCCCGATATGCACCGAAGGTCTTCTGGACGAGGTTTTTGAGCATGTGAGCGTGGCTGAGGTGGATAAATGAAAATGTATAAATCCAGCACTAACTTTTGACTTCGACTAGTTCTTTACAATTACCTAAATGTGAAAGTTAGTGCTGGATAAATGCGAACGCACGGAAATAAATCCGCTTGCGCTTATGCGTTTTCCTTCGGTTCCCGTATGTCTTATATTTTCCTTTGCTCCCCGCCCTCCATTACTCACTCGTATCTTGTATCCCTAACCTACCACCTCCCGCATATCTGCGCAACCCCCGCTGGGGATAAAACAAAACCACCCATATACCAGGGTGGCACGGTTGTTGTAATTCAGTGCGTGGGGTGAAATGTAAGCGTTAACGTCTGTTTTCGCGAATCTGAACTTGTTATTGTTACGAAAA
Source organism: Patescibacteria group bacterium (assembly GCA_038057055.1). Lineage (GTDB taxonomy): Bacteria > Patescibacteriota > Minisyncoccia > Phycocordibacterales > Phycocordibacteraceae > C7867-001. The sequence goes on from JBBUDY010000050.1 coordinate 26,050, forward strand.
ACGCCTTTGGTTCATTATTCACGATGAGTAGAAGCTCTGTGACGTGATTGTCTATAAGTTCTTTTTCTATCAATTTGGCCAGATGGTATAGACCAGATTGACTCATCGTACCGAAACGAAGATGGATATCCTTCGACATTGTTCTGAAGGTAAAGGTTGGAAATCCAATGACTCCCCAGACGTAAGTGTGATACACCTTGTCGCGTTGATGTTGGAGGCTACGAAATTCATCCGCCACGAGAGCCACATTGGGATAGGAGATGCGTTTCGTATCTTTAAGAACAAGCCTGTGCAATTCCAATATCTTCTCCTTGGACCCGCAGGCAACGTCGCAAACCTGCATGCCAAGATGGGAATGAACAAGCGACGTTAGAACAATGCTACTTCTTTTCTCTCCACTTGTCAATGTTCGCGTGATGGCCGGTTTGGAGCACTCTATAGAACCCAATGTCGGAATATTTTTCCTATAGGATGAAATTTCCGACAACGAAGTATCCCTATTTTCTGCTGTAGCAGATTCAGTGGATACTGGAATATTGTTATCTTTGTCGGTCGATAATAATAACAATATTTTTAACGGACAAGGTGGGCGGAAAATGCGCCGATGAGAGAGTCAAGAGACGATTTGAAAGATTCGAGTGCCTCGGGTGTTATGCGGGCGAGCGCAAGGCCACGGAGCATTAGGAGACCCTCTTCATATGCCTCAGGTCGTGCTGTTTTATGCAAATCTTCAAGCGTGCGGTATGCGCGTGCGAGAGAATCATCGTAGCGTGCCTCATTCCCCTGTTTCGCCGCAGTGATACAGCGGGAAACATCGGCACCGAGGTTTGCGAAATAAAATGTCGCGTCGTGTGTCATAGACCCAGAAATGGAACCGCGAGAGCAACGACTCTGCGAACTGCCTTGCGTTTTTCCTCACTTGTAATTTCCATACTCCGATTCCCCTGCATGGGCCGGATATTAATGAGTGAGTTGTATTCAATCGCCGCATCTCTCCTTTCTTTCGGGTAAATATTGAAACCCCAGAGGTCTTTTTGATCTGAACCGTTCTCAATAATTTTGTTATTGGCATCCATGTGCCATTCGCCACCAAGCGCAACGAAACCGGTCTTAATATCGGCGACACCTTTTACAAGGGTGTGATGCCACTCTTTCGCGAGCGCCTTCAATGTCTCCTCACTTACCGGTTCGTGAACGATTAGAATCTCCATTTGCTAATTGTACCTTATTTCTCTTTTCGCCATTTATCAATCTTGGCGTGATGACCGGTTTGGAGGACCTCATATCTAAACTTATCCCCATTTTGGTCCTATCGGGTCATTATTGGAATATCAAAAGTAACTCACGGTCGTAGTAAACATTTGATATGCGGAGATGAATATCAAACTGCTCCCCTGTTCGTTAACCTCAACGGTCGTAGAAGTTAACGAACACCTAGAATGTAGTGAGCGAGGGTCGCCCTTTCAATAGACCCTTCTTTCTCCGCAACCCCCTCCTGGGGATAAACAGATCGCCCGGTAGGTCGGGGACCTGCCGGGCGTAAACGACTCTTTGTACCTTATGGACATCAGATGGTGCAGGGGCGGTTGAACGCTGCCTCGAACTCCTCTATTCCCACCGGGACTGCGTCCTTAGCAAAACGATACGAGCGTCCGCAGCGTTCACACGCGGGTGTGTGGAAGTCGTACCGACCACGGAAGAGTTGTGCCACCTGCTTCACGATTCGACCATCGCACCCTAGCTTCTTGCAGGTATTGCCGGGATTCGGTGTTTGCTTCCCCTCTTCCTTCTTCAGTTCTACCGCGAATCTCCTCCGCATTTCGTCAGTGACGACGAGCGGGAGGCCAGCGAAAGGCTTGGACATTGCTTCTCTCCTCATTAAGAGCGTTGGGTGCCCTCTGACCTCGTATTCTACTACATGCGTTTCAATTTCCAACTGTCGATATTTCTATGGTGCCCTGTTAACAAAACTTTAGGGACTTTGTAACGCTTGTTTTTATAGACGATAGTCTCGGGGCGGGTGTAGACGGCAGACGAGGCAATGCGGCGCTCCTCGACTGATGCGTCCTTGCCGAGGACGCCCGGGAAGCGGCGCGCGACGGCGTCGACTATCGCGAGCGCTGGAACTTCCCCGCCCGTATATACCGCCTCTCCTACCGCAAATTTTTTTACAGTCGCGAGTGTCTTGAGGATTTTCTTGGCACGCTCATCGATACCCTCGTATCGGCCGCAGACGAGCACGATGTCGCTGTATTTGGCGAGTGCGTCGGCGTCTTTGTTCGTGAATTGCTTGCCGCTTGGGCTGAACCAAATGATGCAGGATCTCCCGCGGTGTTTCGCGCCGCGGGTTTTGAGTGTTTTCTCCACTGCCTTCACCACTGGGAGGGCGGTCATCACCATGCCGGGGCCGCCGCCATACGGGCGTTCGTCTACCTTGCCCCATTTGTTGTCGACGAAATCGCGCGGGTTCTGGTACTTTATTGAAATCTTTTTCTCCTTCCGCGCACGCCCGATTATCGACGCATTCAAATATGCGTCACAGGCTTCTGGAAACAATGTAACCAGATGAAATTTCACTTCTATAACTCGTCGACGACTTGGTCAACGGTTTTTGTTTCTTGTTCGGAAGAACGTTTGCCGCCGATGGGCTCGTTTATTTTTAGATTCACGCGCGCATTCCCTTTCATCCCCGCGACGCGCAGGAGGATGCGGAGCGCCTCGGCAGTTTTGCCGCTTTTGCCGATAACCTTGCCCATGTCTTCCGGGTGCACAGTCAGTGTGAGCAGTACGCCCATCTGATCAATCGTGCGCGTGGTCTCCACCGCTTCTGGGTGGTCGACTATCGCCTTTATCGTGTATTCGAGTAATGCTTGGTCTGGTTCCATATCTAAATAGTAGCACCCGCCGCCTCCGGCGGCGGGTTATGCAGCTGGAGTCGACTCGGGAGCCGGCTCAGCTTCTGCCGCTACTTCTGCCTCTGTCGGTACGGATGCCGTCTCTGCTACCTCACTTCCCGCGCCCTTCGTAGCCTCTGGCGAAGTAGGGTTCTGTGGAGTCTTTTTCGGAAGCGCGTTCACCTTTTTGCCTTCGATGACCTTCTTATTAATAAGGAGATTGCGGATGGAATCCGTCGGTTGGGCACCTTTGCTCATCCAATATTTCACCTGTTCCTCATCGAGCGTGAGTGCCTTGCTGCGCGGGTTGTAGGTGCCGAGGAGTTCGAGGATATTGCCGGCCTTTGCGGCGCGTTCCTTCTCGAGGACGACAATGCGAAACGCCGGATCATTGGTCCGGCCGATGCGCTGGAAACGAATCATCAACATGCAAGCGACTATAGCAGAACATAGGAAATATTGCTAGACTCGATAAAAATGGCGACAGAAACATATGAAGGTCCGATAACGATGACCAGAAAGGGCATCGGTTTTTTTGCCGTTCCTACGGCATCCTCCGAAGCCTCGGCGAAGGAGGACTTGATCATTCCTAAAGAATGGGCGGGCCACGCGCTCGCAGGCGACATTGTGAAGGTCGCCCCCGCTGGTTCAATACAAGACATCAAAACCGGCGGGACACGTCCGGCAGGAAAAGTGGTTGAAATAATTTCTAGAGCCCGGGAGACGTTTGTGGGGACTCTCATTGAAGAAGACGGACTCACTCTTCTTCAGCCGGACTATAAGAAGATGTATGTACCCATCGTTATTAAGGATAGAAGTGATACTCCACTCGGATACAAGGCAGTAGTCCGGCTTGGTGAGTGGGCCGCCGATAAAGAATATCCACTCGGCACGATTGAAGAAGTCATTGGGCAGGCAGGCGTACACGATGTCGAGATGCGTGCGCTCGCGCTCGGACAAGGATTCGCAAGCGACTTCCCTCCTGGTGTCGTCGCTGATGCAGAAAAATTAGAGAAGAACGGTGCGGCGATACTCGCCACAGAAGCGGCGAACCCAAAACGGCGCGATTTCAGAACCGTTCCTACCTGCACCATTGACCCCTTTGATGCGAAAGATTTTGATGACGCGCTCTCAATTCGCAAACTGCCAACAGCCAACAACCAACCCCCAACGTTTGAGGTAGGTGTGCACATTGCCGACGTGTCGTTCTTCGTGAAGCCCGGGACTGATTTGGATAAAGAGGCTGTTGCGCGCGCAACAAGCGTGTATCTCGTCGACCGCACCATCCCGATGCTTCCCGAGGTTCTCTCGAACGACCTCTGCTCGCTCAAGCCGGACGAAGACCGCCTCGCAGTCTCGGCGGTCTTCACCCTCGATGCAGAAGCAAATATCAAGAGCGAATGGTTCGGCGAGACGGTCATTCACTCCGCGAAACGCTTTACCTATGAAAACGCACAGGAGGTGCTCGACGTGGGGAGCGGCACGATGCATGAAGAGCTCTCGACCCTGCTCGCACTCTCCAAGAAGATCCGCGCGCGGCGCGCGGCGAAGGGCGCTATCGAATTTGATACGGCCGAAGTGAAGATTGAACTTGATGCCGAAGGAAAGCCGATTGCGGTGCACTTGAAAGAGCGCAAGGATACCAATCTTCTCATTGAAGACTTCATGCTCCTTGCAAACGAAGCGGTGGCAAAACATCTTTCAAAGCTCACTAGCAACGGCGGCCCCCACTTCGCCTCCCTTTACCGCGTGCACGATGAGCCAGACACTGACCGCATCGAGAACCTTGCTAATCTCCTCCGTATCATGGGCTATCACTTGAAGACGTCGGGAAACGGCAAGGTGACTGGGCCAGAGCTGAACAAACTTCTTGAAGCGGTGAAAGGGAAGCCGGAGGAATATCTCGTGAAGATGGCGACACTCCGCTCGATGAGTAAAGCTATCTACACGACAAGTAACATCGGGCACTTTGGTCTCGCCTTTGATTTCTACACCCACTTCACTTCCCCGATTCGCCGCTACCCTGACCTCGTCATTCACCGGCTCGTGAAGGCGCATGCAGGCGGCGACCCGATTACCCCAGAGGAGATGCAGGCATTCGACAAGCTCGCTATCCACGCATCCGAGCGCGAGGTCGCGGCTTCAGACGCCGAGCGCGATTCTATCAAGATGAAGCAGGTAGAGTTCCTCGCTGGAAGAGTGAATGAAGAATTTGAAGCAGTCATTTCAGGAGTTACGGAAAGAGGTCTCTATGTGGAACTTAAAGAGACGCATGCCGACGGTATGATAAATGTCCGAGCACTGGGCGACCTGCCTGCGCAGGCAGGCGACTTCTTTGAATACGATGAGAAGCACTACCGTCTTGTCGGCAAACGCACGTACAAGGCCTATCAACTCGGCGACCCCATTAAGGTGAAATTAACAGCAGCGCGTGTAGCAGAAAAAGAATTGGATTTCGTGCCGGTATAAATTATTTGCTGCGCGGAGTGGAGATACCGAGATCTTTGCAAATCTTACGTGTAAGGAACGCCTTAATCTCACTGTGGCGCGGAACGGTGCTCACGAGATTATTCTCCGGATTCCAAAATACAGAATGTCTCGAGCCTTCCCGCACGAACTCACATCCGCTCACACGCAGATGTCGAATAAAGTCCGCACGCTTCATAACGCTAAACTAGAGCAAATCGTTCGCGAACAATAGAACCACCATGAGAGCGTTCACGTTTCGTAAGTTCTCGACGTGCAAGGAGGAATTCAGAAAGTGCATCAGCGAGATTCTCTTTTGCCTCTTTCTTTGAAACACCCTGCGTATTTACACCAGGGATTTCCTCAAGCCAAGCAACGTAGCCAGAACGGACTTTTTTGTAGATGGCTGTATACATAGTGCTGAGTATACCATATCCGCCCCTCCTCCGCCCGCATCGCCGAAAAAGAATTGGATTTTGTTCCAGTTGTATAAAAAGAGACGCCCGCAACCAGAACGTCCCTTTCCGTTCGTGTGATGGCGTCTCCACCTCCTTTAACTTCAAATTCCAAACGGCTCTTCCTAAGATTGCTTCGGTGGGGTCGCCGACCCCTTCTAAGTGTTACTTCTCCCTTGGTCTCCTGCTGGGTATGTTCACACAGCCGATTTTCAGCATCTTTGCCACGTCTCAGTGACTAGGATTTCAGAACCGTAAGAGGCACACTATATTAAAAATGGCTGGCGGTCAAACTAACTTATTTCGCCACGGCGACGGCTTCTTCGAATTTGACGGAGAGGAGCTTACTGACACCATCGCCGCCCATGGTGACACCGTAGAGAATCGAGGTGCGGCTCATGGTCTCGCGATTGTGGGTGATAACGATGAGCTGCGCCTTCTTCGCGAGGTTCTCGACCATGTCGCCATAACGACGGCTGTTTGCCTCGTCAAGCGCAGCATCGGTCTCGTCGAGGATGAGGAACGGCGGCGGGTTCACCTGGCTCATCGCGAAGATGAGCGCGATACTCGTGAGCGCGCGCTCGCCGCCCGAGAGCTGCATCAGGGAGCGAACTTTCTTTTTCGGCAAGTTGACACCAATCTCGATGCCCGGTCTTTCCTTTTCTCTCGGCAATTCATCTTCTGTATCTTCTAGTCCTTCTGATTCTCCGTCTTCCGTTTCTTCCGGCTCTTCCAGTGTAAGGCGTGCGCCGCCGCCGCCGAACATAAGCGCGAAGTATTCGCTAAATGAGGCGTTTACCTTTGCGAGCCCCTCGGAGAAATGCTTCGCGAGTTCTGTATCCAAATCGTCAATGAGCGAGCGGAGTCCGGCCGCCGACTTCGCGAGGTCGTCGAGCTCGGTTGCGAGAAATGTCTCGCGCTCCGAGACTTCTTTATGCTCTTGCCGTATCTCTTCGCCCGTACCACCCGCCTCCTCGAGGCGAATCTTCGTACGTTCGAGTGTGCGTTTGCGCTCTTCCTGTGTCTTACGCTCTTCACCAGGGAACTCGGAGAGAGGAGTATAAGAAATAGATGCTGCACCGCCAAGCGCAAGTGCCTCTGCCTTATCACGTTCTAGTACTTCAGTGAGAAGTCCTAACTCGTATTCACGTGCTTCGGCTTTCGCCACTGCACCTTCCTCATGCGCCTTTGCTTGTGCAAGGTCGAGAATGCGGCGGCGCAATTCCCTGCCGGTTTCATCGTGTGCCATGAGCGCCTCGCGCGAACGCGCAAGGGCAGATTTCGTCCGCTCAAGCTCCTCGGCGAAGAGTGCATCCTTCGCGAGAAGTTCAGTCCGTTCGTTCTCAAGCTTATATGCGGTCCGTTCCTCGTCGGCAAGAAGATCATCGGTCGGTGCGGCGAAGCGACCCACAAATGCCCGCACCGCCTTGCGTATCGCCGAGAGTGCCGCCTGAATCGCGTCCTGTGTTGTCGCTTCTTCGACTTGCTTCTCGACTTCTTGTGCAAACGCCATAAGGTCTTCGCGTGGCACCTTCGCATACGGTTCGTGCGCAGCGCGCTGACTGCGCTCTTTTGCAGAAGTTAAGGCCCCTTCAACCCGTCCAAGTTTTCGTGCGAGCTCACCGCGCTCACTACTTGTGCGCTCAACGTCCTGCTCTGCTTTACGCACCAGCGCGAGTCGCTTTGCTCCTTCGGCGTCAGTCGTCGCGCGCTCTTCAATAGTGGCAAGTTCCGCAGTCGCTGCCTTAAACCGTTCCGTCGCATTTTGTTTCTCCCTCGCGACTTTCACTTTCTCTTTGGCAAGATATATATCTTCGATAGAGAAATACGTCTGCGCAAGACTGATAAGCTGGCGGCGAAGCTCATCAGCGCGCTCGAGCTTCTTTACCTGATTGTCAAGGAATCGCAGGTGCGGTGCGAGCTCACGGCGAAGCGAATTCACCTGTGCGATATTCCCTTCTGTCTTCTCGAGCTTCCGCGAGGCCTCTTGCTTCTTGAATTCATAGATCTTGAGCCCAAGCGCGTCCTCGAGCATCGCGCGGCGGTCGCGAGGGCTCGCGAGCAGTATCCGGTCTGCCTCGCCTTGGGAGATGATGTGGTGACCCGTCTCGCCGATATTTGCGCCCGCAAGGAGCTCGTTGATATCGCGCAGGCGCACCTTGGAACCATTGATGGAATACTCGCTCGTACCATCACGGAAGGTCGCACGCTCGATAGAAACTTCGTCGAAATCTATCTTGAATTGCCGGCCTGCCTGCGCAGGCAGGCGAGAATTATCAAACACGATGACGACTGCCGCGCGGTTCGCCCTCGGCACTGTGTGCGAGCCGCCCCAGATGAGGTCCTCGGCGCGCTTGCCGCGCATACTCTTCATCGATTGCTCACCAAGCGCGAAGCGGAACGCTTCTGCGACATTTGATTTGCCCGAGCCATTTGGCCCCACAATTGCAGTAGTGGAATTCGAAAAGTCCAAGACCGTCTTCTTGGCGAACGATTTAAATCCGACTATTTCCAGCCGCTTTAACATTCAAATTAGTATAGCGCATAAAAACAACCGCCCCCACCGAAGTGAGGGCGTGCACACGCGATTAAGTTGTTACCAGGTGTACTGCATGCCGACTGCCCCGACAAACGCGATTGTCGTGAGGACACCGGCGTTGCCGATGATCTTCCCGGCAATCTCCCTGGTTCTTCCGGGACCCGCGAGCAGAAAACAAAACGGCATGATGACCACCACGAGCACCAGGAGTGCCGTCATGGCACTCCCGAAAATTCCGACGAAATACTGGTACGAATTCATACTGTTCTCCTTTCAAATTTGGCCGGCGAACGTTCGCCCGCTACCGGATAAAACGATACACCTACCAACCCATCTTGTCAAGTCCTGCAACGGCGGCGGATTGTTCGGCCCCAGCACCAGCAGACTGGTGCGGGGTAAACTTCTTGTTACCATCCCGTTTTTTCAAGAGCGTTTTGTGCTGCTGACTGCTCTGCCTCCTGCTTCGACTGTCCTACTCCACGGGCGATTTCAGAGGAACCGATGAAGACGCCGACAGTGAAGCGCTTGTCGTGATCGGGGCCCACTTCAGAAAGTGTCTCATATGCGGGCGTGATTCCCTTTTTCTCTTGCGCGAGTTCTTGGAAGCGACTCTTCGCGTCTTGATATGAGCGTTTCTCGATCACGTCGTCGATTTTATTGTAAAGATTTTTCGCAATGAATGCTTCTGCGGCAGAAAATCCCTGGTCGAGATAAATCGCGCCGATAATCGCTTCAAACGCATCCGCAAGTATCACGTCGCGCGCGCGGCCAGTATCTTTTGACTCGCCTTTCGAGAGCAATAAATAATCGTTGATGCCGAGCGTCTGTGCACTCTCGGCCAAGGAAACTGTGTTCACGAGCGCAGCGCGATAGGCGGTGAGCTCGCCCTCGGGATTGGCTGGAAACTTCTTGAAGAGGAAGTCGGTGACCGCAAGCTCGAGCACGGCATCGCCGAGGAACTCGAGCCGCTCATTGTGGCTCCCTGTGTATTCACGATGCTCGTTTAGGTATGAGCGATGCGTCAGCGCCTCAACCAGAAGATTGGGGTTCTTGAATGAAACACCGAGGTGTTTTGTAAATGTGTGGAAATCAGGCATGACTGCCCGCGTGGTCGAGGATCTTCTGGACTGCCGCGGTGACGATAGGGAGCATATCATCATAAAAATTAAGTTCAATGATGTCCTGGAGGCGGAACCATTTGGCGTCGTCGAGCCCACCGCTTTTCTTGAGGACGATTGGCTCGAACTCGCTCGAGGCGAGGAAGAACCACACGTGTTTCCTCACCTTCCCTTTCTCCGGATGTGAGGCAACATATTCATTCTCACCGACACGACCTTCCACTTTTGCTGTGAGCCCAAGCTCCTCTTTAATCACGCGTGTGACACCGATTTCAGGCGATGGATCTTCTTCGATATGACCTTTTGAGAGCGTCCAGCGACCGAACACGTCATGCACGAGCGCGAGGTAGTATTGCCCATCGTGCTTCGCGTAGACAATAGCGCCGCCCATTTTCTCCATTGGTAATTCCTCGCGCTTCACCTTCTTGCTCCCTTGTTCATCCTTGCCTGGCTCACCAAGCTCCTTGTACACCGCACCGAGAACGCCGTTCACAAAACGGCCCGAAGAGTCTCCGCCAAAGGTTTTTGCCAATTCGATAGCTTCATTAATAGCGACCTTCGCCGGCACCTGGGCGCGGTCAGCGAAGAGGAGCTCGTAGAGACCGAGACGCAGAATATTACGATCGACAGGAGCAATACGGTCGAGTGGCCAGTCGGGAGCGGCCTTCTCGATAACAAGGTCAATGTCTGCCCTTTTCGCAAGCACACCCTGGAGAAGTTTCTCCATAAAAGGCTTATCGGTATCGTCGCCGCCAAATTCGGCAACGTTGCGATTCAAAATGGAGAGGGCGTCTGCATCGGATGCGCCTGCCTGCGCAGGCAGGTGCGTCGTATCCCACTCAAAGAGAGTCTGGAGAACAACTGACCGCGCAAGGTGTCGATTCGCCATGGAAAGATCTGTACTGTCGAGTATAGCAAACAACACGGCCGCGCAAGCGCGGCCGTCTTTCTCTTGTGCAAAAGTATTTTAGACTCCCCCGCCGAAACCGCTGCGTGCCTTCGGCCGTCCGCCTATCCCGAGCTTACCGAAAATTCCTTTTGAACTTTTCGCCTCGGCGTTCGCGTGCTCCTCGTGCGCGTGCTCGTGTGCGACTTTTGCCACTGGTGCGGTAGAAGCGCCTTTCACTTTTGATTTGTGCTCGGCCTTTACCTTCGGGGTGAAGATCTGCTTGCCGCGATACATACCCGTCGCCTCGTCGATGTGGTGCGGGAGGCGGAGATTGCCGCTTTCTTTATCCTTCACAATAGTGGTCGCCACGAGCGCATGGTGCGATCGGCGGTTGCGGGTGTGACCGCTCGTATGGCGCATTCGAATTGACATAAAAGTAGACTATCACGGGACGTATAAAAAATCAAAACGCCAGCTCGAGGCCGGCGCTTCTTCAACGTGAGTATCAACGTCGTAAGGGTATGACCTGTCCGCTCCCGAAAGCCTTTGAAGAGTCGAGGACGTAATCGATGCACGGACCAGTAACCTTCCACACGAAATTACATCGTCCGGTCTCGTTACAGCTCCCGCACAATACAACACTTTGAACACGATGGGCACGTGCGAGAACTGTATGCGCTTCGACGGAGTTCCCCAGATCTATCCCCGCCGCCTTACTTTTTAGATCGTTCCTCGACCCTTTTTGAACTTGGTGCATTCGTTTCTCCGAAGTACATTGTGTCCTTTGCCCCCTTGGCTGGACACAAGCTGATATAGTAACCTATTTCTCTCCGGAATCAAGATGAATGAAAGACCGACGGTGGATAACAGAGAGACCGTGTTTCTGGAGCATTTCGTAGTGCAGTTTAGTACCGTATCCTTTGTGCTGTTCGAAGCCGTACTGCGGATATTCTTTGGCAAGAACGTGCATCAAACGATCGCGCGAGACTTTTGCGGCAATCGAGGCGAGTGAAATAAGCGGGACGAGTTCGTCGCCGTTGATGATAGTTTCTTGGGAATATTCGGGTGGCGCGCGGAGCGCGCCGTCGAGTTGCACCTTTACGAGTGCCGCGTCCGGAGCAAGTGCATTTACACCGCGAGAGAGCGCGCGGCGTACTGCCACTGCAATACCTTCGTTATCAATCGTCTCGGCACTTTCAAATTCAACTACAAAGCGCGTGTCGCCTCTGGCGACACGCGCTTCAAGCATTTCAAAAATCCCCTCTCGTCTCTTCTCAGAAAGTTTCTTTGAGTCTGCAACACCCGGGAACTCTTTTGCTACATCAAACCCCTCCGGCACCATTACCACTCCAACCGCCACCGGCCCCGCCAAGGGCCCCCTCCCCGCCTCATCAACCCCGAGCATAAATCTCATAGGGAAAGTATACTGGAAGCATGGCGAGTCGCTTCATCCATTTACATACTCACTCGCATTACAGCTTCTTGCAGGCGCTGCCGAAGATAGATGAGCTCGTGGAGAAAGCGAAAGAAGAAGGTATGGATGCGCTTGCGCTGACCGACACCGGGAATATGCACGGCGCGATCGAGTTCTACAAGGCCGCGACAAAAGCGGGCGTGAAGCCGATCCTTGGGGTGGATGCGTATCTCACCCCGCGTTCGCGGCACGATCGAGATCCAAATATCGATACGAAGCGTTCACACATTGTATTGCTCGCAGAAAATAATGAGGGGTACAAAAACTTGCTCGCACTTGTGACAAAGTCGTGGACAGAAGGATTCTTCGAGCGACCGCGCATCGACAAAGAGCTTCTGCGTGAACATGGCCACGGCATCATCGCGATCCTACCGTCATTTGCTGGCGATGTGGCACAACTCTTACGCGCGGGAGACGTCGACGGCGCCGCAGCATCTCTTGCAGAGTTTAAAAATATTTTTGGTGCAGGAAATGTGTTTCTCGAGATCACCCACCATCCGAAAGTCGCGGGACATGAAGCGCTTATGCAAAAGATAATCACACTTGCCCGTCAAAATAGTACTCCTCTCGTTGCGCAACATGACGTCTATTATCTAAAACCCGATGATCGTGAAGCAACAGAGATTATGCGCCGCATCGGGCACGGTGGACGCGGCAAAAATGAAGATGAGGACTTCTCTTTCATCAGTGAGAAAACTGCAGAAAAACTTTTTAAAGATACCCCAGACGCTATCGATAATTCGCGAAAAATCGCCGATCGTTGCAATCTGTCTTTTGACCTTGGGAAGTGGACCTTCCCTGTCGTCCCCATCTCGCCCGGCTTTAAAAACCATGATGAAGAACTGCGAGCGAAAGCGTTTGCCGGTATTGCGGAGCGCAAACTCGAGGCGTCACAAGAAGTCACTGACCGTATCGAGTACGAGTTGAAAATTATCATTGGCAAAGGCTTCGCGGTCTACTACCTTATCGTTGCTGATCTTCTCGCCTTCGCACGTCGCGCAGGAATCCTCACCACCACGCGCGGCTCGGCGGCCGGCTCCCTCGTCGCGTATCTCACCGGTATTACGAACGTCAACCCGCTTTTCTACAAACTCCCCTTTGAGCGATTTCTCAACCCCGAGCGCCCGAAAGCGCCAGATATCGATATGGACATTGCCGACAACCGTCGCGACGATATGATTGCCTACACGAAACAGAAATATGGCGAAGACCACGTCGCACAAATCGGCACCTTCGGTGCAATGATGGCGCGGGCGGCAGTGCGCGATGTCGCGCGTGCGCTCGGCCATTCTTACAACACCGGCGACCGCATCGCAAAACTTATCCCAATGGGCTCCCAAGGATTCCCGATGACTATCGACAAGGCGCTCGAGCTCGAGCCGGACCTGAAGGCACTCTATGACGAGGACGATGACTCGCGCGAGATAATCGACCTCGCGAAGCGTATTGAGGGGTGCGTGCGACACGTCGGCGTGCATGCCGCCGGCGTCGTGGTCGCCCCAACACCACTCATTGAGTGGTCACCGGTCCAGCCCGACCCGAAGGGTACCGGGAAACTCATAACGCAATATGATATGTATTCCATCACCGACGAGTACGGCGGGGTCGGGCTGCTGAAATTCGACTTCCTCGGCATTAAGAATCTCGCTATTCTCGCCGATGCCGTTGCACGCGTGAAAGAAACCCGCGGTAGTAGTATCGACATCGAAAATGTTCCCATTGATGACGCAAAGACCTATGAAATGCTCGCACGCGGTGAAACCGAGGGTACGTTCCAACTAAACGGTTCCGGCATGACCCGCTGGCTGAAAGAACTTAAGCCGAGCACTATCCACGACATTAACGCGATGGTGGCGCTCTACCGCCCGGGGCCGATGGAAACGATTCCCTCTTACATCGAACGCAAGCACAATCCGAAGCTCATCCGTTATCTCGACCCGCGTATGAAAGAGTATCTCGATTTCTCCTATGGCATCCTGGTATATCAAGACGACGTACTTCTCACCGCTATCAAACTGGGCGGTTACTCGTGGCTCGAGGCGGACCAGCTTCGCAAAGCGATGGGCAAGAAAATCCCAAAGGTTATGCAGGCAGAGAAGCAGAAATTGACGACTGGTTTTATGAGGTACGGCAAACTCTCAAAACAACTGGCAGAAAAATTGTGGGAACTTATCGAGCCTTTTGCCGCCTACGGATTCAACAAGGCACACGCCGCGAGCTATGGCAAAGTCGCGTATCAGACGAGCTATATGAAGGCGAACTATCCAGTCGAATATCTCGCGGCTGTTCTCACTGCCGACTCGGGCGACACTGAACAAATCGCCACCTTCGTCGCTGAAGCGAAACGTATGGGTATCCCTGTGCTCCCGCCAGATGTAAACGAAAGCGGAACGGCCTTCACCGTGGTTGGTCTGCCTGCGCAGGCAGGCGAAAAGAAAGACGCAATTCGTTTTGGCTTGTCATCAATCAAAAATTTCGGTGATGGCATTTCAGAATCGATTATTAATGAGCGCAAAGAGCATGGGTCATTCAAAACACTTTCGGATTTCCTCTCGCGCGTTGGGTCGAAGAATTTAAATCGCAAGTCACTCGAATCACTCATTAAATGCGGCGCGCTCGATTCTCTCGATGCAGGTCGCACAGCGATGCTTGAGAACATTGAGGCGATGCTTGCCTTTCATCGTGAAGCAACTGCCACTGCCCCACAGGACACGCTCTTCGGCACGATGATGGCACCAGCACCGCTTGTGCTGCCTGAAGGAAAATCGACTACTCTGCTTGATAAACTCTCGTGGGAAAAAGAATTGCTTGGTATCTACGTCTCTGGGCACCCGCTCGACGCGCATGAAGCAATGACGAAAAAAGCGTTTCTTACTATTGCGAAAGTAAAAGCAGAACCACAGGCAGGGATGCTACTTATCCTCCCTGTACTTGTCACCGAGGCGCGATCTATTCTCACCAAGAGCGGCGAGAAAATGGCATTTATCAAAGTAGAGGACAAGACTGATTCTATTGAAGCGGTCATCTTCCCAAAACTCTTCAAAGAACATATAGCTCTTATTGCTTCGGGAACGTGCATCCTCGTGAAGGGCAAAGTCTCGGTCCGAAACGGCGAACCCTCACTCGCGATTGAAGAACTTAAACCACTCTGATTCTTGTGGTATATTCTGCAGATATGGATTCACAGGAACACCTGCCTGCGCAGGCAGGCGACCACAAGAAACTCGGTAAAGAACTGGACCTTTTCGCTTTTTCTGATTCTGTCGGCAAAGGACTTCCTCTTTTTACTCCCAAAGGTTCGGTAATACGGCGCGAGCTTGAGCGTTTTATTGTCGATGAAGAAATCCGACGTGGCTATCTCCATGTGTATACACCAGATATCGCTAAGCTCGATCTCTATAAAAAAAGCGGTCACTATCCGCACTACAAGGATTCGATGTATGCGCCGATCGAGATAGATGATGAGCAATTTATGCTCCGACCGATGACCTGTCCGCACCACTTCGAACTCTATCTGCGCAAGCCAATGAGCTACCGCGAGCTCCCGATGCGCATCGCCGAGTTGGCAAACTTATATCGCTATGAACAATCGGGTGAACTTATGGGCCTGCAGCGAGTTCGCACATTTTGTCTCGCTGATGCACACATCATCTGTGCCAACGAGGAACAGGCCGTTTTTGAAATCGCTTCAGTACTTGATCTCATTGAATATGTCACATCCGTCTTTGGTCTTACACTCGATATAGACTACCGGTATCGTCTCTCGCTTGGCGATCGTTCAAATACAGAAAAGTATTATAAAAATGATATTGGATGGGAAAAAGGAGAAAATCTTTTGCGCAAACTGATGAAAGATCGCGGTTCGAAGTTTGAAGAAGCGAAAGATGAAGCGGCGTTCTACGGGCCGAAGATAGATATCCAAATGAAAAACGTGAACGGAAAAGAAGACACCGCCTTTACCGTCCAATATGACTTCTGTATGCCCGACCGATTTGATCTCAACTATGTCGGTGAGGACGGCGAAAAACATCGCGCGTTTGTCATACATCGTTCATCTATCGGCGCCATTGAACGCACTATGGCCTTTCTTATTGAAAAATATGGCGGCGCGTTTCCGCTCTGGCTTTCACCCGTGCAGGCGCGTGTGTTGCCGGTGTCTGAAAAACACACTGCGTATGCGCAAGAAGTGCTCGCGGCGCTTCGCGCCGCGAATATTCGCGCAGATGTAGATGACGCAAACGAATCGCTTGGCAAGAAAATCCGCAATGCGAAGCAAGAAAAAATCCCCTACTTGCTTGTTGTCGGAGATGCGGAGATTGAAGCAAAGACGGTATCAGTCGATAGTCGCGACCACGGGAAACTTGATACCCAATCACTTAGTGATTTCATTACGCGGGCGACTGAAGAAATCAAGCACCGAGGATAGAGAGTGCGCGAGTGAGCGCGAGTTTCGCGCCGGTGACACCGGTTGAGTAGCTGGAGTCGATACCTGTTGCAAGTGACGCAACAAGCTTCTCCAGAGTCGGAGTGTCGAGACGTGCGGTCAAACGTGCCATCTCTGGGTCGCACGCAGTGCCGTCGATTCGAGAACGATAGGCGTCATCGATAAGACACACCGCCCTAGAGAGAAGGTGCTCGGGCGCACCAGAACCGCGGATGTGTTGGCGAAGACCGGCAAAAACTGCGGCGCGGTCGCCTTCAACAAGCGCGGCGGCAAAACCGCGGATGTGCGGTTGTATGGTACTTGCTTCAACAACAGTTTCGGCCACTATTGGCTCGACGTTTTCGTATATCGGCTCCACGTGTTCGTAGATAGGCTCGACATTCGGTTTTGGGTGTCCACTGTGCGTAGTACTCGACGCGTGCGGATGCCGCGAGAGACCTTTCACAATATCTTCAATTGAGAGCGCGCCGTTCTTTGCATACGATTTAAATCCCTCATAGGAAGAATAATGACGTGGTGGTTCGGAAGCAGTGTGTACTACGGGCGCAACTTTGTGTACTGGATGTGCTGGTGCAACAGCATGCACAACCTCACGCGTGTTCAACACCACGCGAACGCGCGCACCAAAATCCCGCAACCGACGATTTGCAACCGGCACTGCCCCAAAGAGGACAAAATATGCAAGCGCGAGCGACCATCCGATAAGCGCAATCCAGTACAACATCGTTCCAAGAGGACCGAGATCGAGGCCAGTGTATGGAATTTGCGAGAGATAGAGATAGGCAAGCGGTTGCGCACTTATGTGCGGTAGTGCGGCAAGTGTGATGGTCGGCATAGCCGAACCCCCACCACTGCCACCACCGCCGCCGCCTCCGCCAGATACTACGACGACAGGATAGGTGCAGGTGATACCCGACTGACTCGTGGCGGCCGGATTGTAATTAGTCGCCGTGGGATCCATACAGCCGAGGATGGCTGGCGGTATAACTACGATGACCGGATAGGTGCAGGTCACACCAGACTGACTCGTGGCAGCCGGATTATAATTCGTTGCTGTAGGATCCATACAACCGAGGATGGCTGGCGGTATAACTACGATGACCGGATAGGTACAGGTCACGCCTGATTGGCTTGTTGCAGCGGGATTGTAGTTCGTGGCCGTGGGGTCCATGCAACCGAGGACGGGAGTAACAACTGCTGCTGCCGCGACCGAGACTGCCGCTGAACACGTTACGCGCCCGCCGGGACCCGAGACGGTAAGCGTGTAATTCGTCGTCACCGTAACCGAGACCAAGGTAAAACTGGAACCATTCGCAGAAACAGCGTCGACGCCGTTATCAATAGAAGCAGAATTTGCATCGGTAATCGTCCATGAAAGCAGAGAAAAACCTCCACCAAAAGGAAGTGCCGCTGGACTTGCCGTGAGCACACAGGTCGGTGCCGGTGTCACGACTACGAGTGGTGCGAAAGAAGGTGCCGCGGTCTCCACTACTGGTATGATGGGAACATCTGCTACTACAGGTGTACCGGCGTCGCCACCGATAAATACAGGGGTAGTGTCACCAGCATCGCCTCCAACAAACACGGGAGCAGTGTCCCCGGCATCACCACCGATGAAAACAGGCTCGATACTACCAACATCACCACCAATAAAGATAGGATCAATTACTCCGATATCACCACCTATAAATATGGGTGGAACATCCATGACTCCGGCGTCGCCACCAATGAAGATAGGATCAAATTGTGCATGTACATAAGGAACGTGCGGCAACACAAAAACACTCGAAAATGCGAGTATACTGAAAACTATAAAGGAAAGTGTTTTATATTGTGAACGCATATTTTCCTATTTCCGAAGCACCTCCGTAGAGATGATGCGGAAAAGAGAGGGAACGTTGCGCACGTTCCCAAGAGCGCTGCCGATTGACTACGGCAGACTGATTCCCGATATGACCCTCGGAGGACACGGGTCGATTCCCCACTCATCCGGGAAAGCCCGATTTCGGCCACGAGTTGGGGATTCGTAGTTCGCCGGCCAGATCGTCTCGACGATTTTTTTATGTTGCTCGTCGGATAATTTGACGGTGACAACTCCCCCAACGAGACGCACACTGCCGAGCTTCTCCACCACAACCATTGTTTGCGGGTCCAAAAGCTGGACATGAACGACGTCGTCCCCGATGGGTTTGATGTAATACAGATCCTTCCCAAGAGTCCGGGATAAAGCATTGCCTCGGTAGCTGTCCCGACCTTTTGCGAGAGAGACAAGTTCTTCTTCTCGCTTGAGAAGATCTGCCGGCAATGACTGCTTCGAATAAGCTCGGAGCATCAATGTCCAACCAGGACACGCAGTTGCGACCCGAGCCGGCGTTGGCTGCGGTGCTGGTGCCGTTACCGGCACTTCAGGCTTTATAGGCCTTGGCGCCACGATGTTCCCGCAGTCGCCGGCTAGGATGTGTTCCCCCGTATTGGGGTCATCCCAGACAGCTTCACCCTTGAAGAACGTGCGTTTCCATCCGGCGTGATCATAGGTGTGTTTCTCACCCCTGACCAACATCCGTGAAAGGTACCACTCGCCCTCGGGAGCTGACTGCTTCACCAACGACCGAAGATAACGCGGTAACTCCGCGATGTTCCCCAGCTTGGCGCTTGGGTGCGCACGTTGGATACCGTGAAAATAATCGTACGCGGTTGCGCACGACCCGTCCTTCTTGCAACGCGTCGGGTCAAGCAACTTCTTCCCGGTGGGGTCACTCGCGAGCGAGCGGTCCACGAGCACGGCCAACTCTGTCGGGCTTTTGAGACCCTTCATCATCGGCATACCGGTTCCGGCTGCGTTCGCTTCTCCCGACAAAAACGGTGCCAGGAACGTCAGCAGTGCAAAGGTTACCACTGCTCCCAACACAAGCCACATGACCTTCCCTGTGGTCGTCCAGACCTTTCCTTTCATGAGACCGTACTCCTTCTGATGGAGCCGCGGAAACGCGGCTAGGTTTATAGGACTGTCCGATCAAACTTCGAAAGAACAGTGTCTCCCTCCAATTCAAAATTGCGGAGAGCCAGCCGATTCCGTTATAACGGGATCGAGTGGCTTTCAACAAAATCTGCCGTGACAACAAACCGATCTTCTTTGGTACCGAAGGAGTTACAGGTCACGAGTGTGAGTATGCGGCCAGAGATTTCAAGTGGAATCCCTTGATCGCCTATTGCGCTCTCCTTCGTAACACTCCGTACCACATAGGTATATGCCGTATCAGCCGAGTACACCGTGACAACGTCTCCCTTCACGAGTTTCTGAATCCCGTTGAATGTCTTGTAGGCCTGATTGCCCACAATCGGCAGGTAACTCGAATGTCCAAAGAGGACAACATTACCAGTCTCACCGAGCTTAGCCGAGGTCGGATACCGCACCGCGCCCGCAAGCAATTTTTGGTCGAGTACTTCAATGCTGGTTGTCTCCGGGTTTGCAATAGTCGCCGAGAGATTAATCGACGGGATTTCTATTTTCGTTGGCAGTTCGATAATCTCAATTGCTGGCACGACAGCTGCGGAGAGCGACACTTCTGGTGTCGTTACTGCGGGAGTAACCGCTTTTGCTGGCAACGCGTTCGGCAACAGATCGAGCGAACCTAGAATTGCGACACTCACGAAAAATGCGACAGCAGAAATACCGAAGAAGCTCCACTTCTTCGCATACGCTTGCCTGCCGGCTCGAATGAGTCGGACTATAACGTCGATAACTTCCTTCATATCTTCTTATCAATCAATACACTATTGTTCCCACTCTGTCAAGCCGCCAAAACTTGACAGAAAAAGTACACCGTGGTATGTACTATATATCGCTATGAACGAAAACGAACCATACATCTCAACCCGCCAGGCGGTCATTAACGGTCTTGCCATTGTGGGCTTTGTCATACTGGTCGGCGCAGGCATATGGCTGGCCGTCTATTCGACGCGCTATGTCCCAACCGTGGTGAATCGCGTCGGCGCAGCTGCCGTCTATCTCGGCTCTATCTTCACACCTGCCTCGGAACCTACCCTGTTGGTTGTCCCTACCGCTTCCTCAACGATAATTTCGTTTGGTGAAGCAAGCTCAACCACTTCGACAAATACAACAGTCTCAAAACCAGTAACATCGACTCAACAGAAGCCTATACCGACTGCAGGCAGGCAGACGAACACGACACAGCAAATAAGCGGCGCAACAACGGCTACCCTCTCAGGGCTTCCTGACTTTGTCGCAACCATCAATGCCGTCGGCTATCTGACCACCATGTCTGCGGATTCATTCGTCGCGAGCACCTCTGTCCTTATAGGCAGCCGCCCCGCAGTCCGTTTCACTATTAAAAATATCGGCACCAACGCAACTGGCTCGTGGTGCTTCAGCGCAACTATTCCCACAGAGTCTTCCTATCTGTATCAATCACAACCCCAGCAATCGCTTAATCCCGGCGACAGTATTGATTATACACTTGGTTTCGACCGTGCCTATCGAGGCGTAGATCAGATGATTTCAGTCACTGCAAATATCGCGAATACGGCAAATACCGGAACCTGCGCTCGCACTGTGATTGAGTCGAATCAGAATAACAACAGCGCTTCTGCGAAGCTGACTATTCTTGGAAGCTAAACATCTAGGTTCGCAAGCTTCGCGTTTGATTGAATGAATGATTTGCGCGAGGCAACGTCAGTGCCCATCAGGATATCAAAAATGCGGTCAGCCGCTTCTGCGTCGTCGACATTCACGCGCTTCAAGACGCGACGCGCCGGGTCCATCGTCGTTTCCCATAGCTCACTCGGATTCATCTCACCGAGACCTTTATAGCGCTGGATATTTACCTTGGTCGGCTTCTTTGTCGAAGTCACTTCATCTTCTTCTCCGACGCTTTCGGTCGGAGCCCCGACTTCTTCTGGTGCAACACCGAGTTCTTTCAGCACTGTTTCTTTCTCTTTATCGGAATACGCATACGCAACTGCCTTCCCTTTTGTAATCTTATACAGCGGCGGCTGGGCGATGTAGACAAAACCGCCCTCAATGATTGGTCGGAAATGTCGGTAGAGAAGCGTGAGGAGAAGTGTGCGAATGTGCGCACCATCAACGTCGGCATCAGTCGCGATGATGATTTTGTGATACCGCAGTTTTGAAATATCAAATACGTCTCCGATGGCCGTGCCCATCGCGATGACGAGCGCACGTATCTCGACCGAGGCGAGCATGCGGTCAATACGCGCACGCTCGACGTTCAGTATCTTACCGCGGAGCGGGAGGATTGCTTGGGTCCTGCGGTCTCTGCCCTGCTTACTTGAGCCGCCGGCAGAATCTCCCTCAACAATAAACAGCTCTCCTTCTTCAGCACTCTTGGTCTGGCAGTCGGCAAGCTTGCCGGGGAGCGTCATTCCCTCAAGCGCGCCTTTACGGAGCACTGAATCCTTGGCTGCTTTCGCAGCTTTGCGCGCCTTGAGCGCAAGAAGCACTTTATTGATGATGGAACGCGCGTCGTCAGGATTCTCTTCGAGGAATGCCGAGAGTGCTTCACCAAAGACGGTTGAGACTGCGCCTTGCGCCTCCATCGAGCCGAGCTTCGCTTTGGTCTGACCTTCAAATTGGATCTCGGGCAGTTTCACCGACACTACCGCGGTAATACCCTCAAGCACATCGTCGCCCGTGAAGTTCTCATCCTTTTCTTTCAGGATGTTCGCATTCCTACCATAGGTATTGAGCGCGCGTGTGAGCGAGGTCTTGAAGCCGGTGATGTGCGTGCCGCCCTCGCTATTGTAGGTATTGTTCGCAAAGGCCGTAATTCTTGGAGTGATATCGTCGACATACTGAAGCGCCACTTCAACCGACACATTGTCGAGCTGACGGTCAACATAGAAAATATTTTTATGGACTGCCGTTTGGTGCTTGTTATGAAATGCGACGAGCGACTTGAGACCGCCCTCAAAATAGAATGTGAGCGACGGAGCCTCGAAGCCTAATAAGTCGCGCAGATAGAAACAACCATCGTCGTCTTTGTGTGCTGTTGCGCGTGTGTCGATGACAGTGATACGGACGCCCTTAACGAGGTATGCCTGCTGACGCAAATGGGCAACGATTTTGTCCCAATTCCACTCGATACCCTCTTTAAATATGATTGCATCCGGCTTGAACTTCACGATGGTACCGTGGAATTTGCTCGTACCGACCTTCTTCACCTTCGCAAGCGGCTTGCCGATCTTGTATTCTTGGCGATGAATGCCACCGTCTTGATGGACTATTGCGGTTGTGTGTATGGAAAGCGCATTTACCACCGATGCACCGACACCATGGAGCCCGCCCGACACTTTGTATCCCGAGTCATCACCACCGAATTTACCGCCGGCGTGAAGGGTAGTCATAATGGTCTCAAGCGCAGAGACTTTTGTCTTCGGGTGGATGCCAACCGGTACACCGCGACCATTGTCGACGACGCGCACGTAACCGTCGGGCAGGAGTGCAACCTCAATGTCGTCTGCGAAGCCGCCCATCGCCTCGTCGCGCGCATTGTCAAATATCTCCCAAATCAGGTGGTGGAGACCCTCGGGACCAGTCGTCCCGATGTACATTCCCGGGCGCTTCCGCACCGGTTCAAGCCCCTCGAGGACGGTGATTGAGGAGGCATCATATGCATGGCCCGCGGCGCCTCCGGCGCCGCGCTTTTTCTCGTCTTTTGAAGCCGTTTTAGCCATGTTTCTTGTACCCTTATTCTATCACAAAATACCCCGTTTTGCAGGTCCAAAGTGGGTATTTCTTTCTCTTATATCCACAACCACTATATTTTACATTTACTCCTTAATTTGTCCTACAGGTTAGAATAAGGAGTACATGAAATTACCTGAAAGCGGCACGGGTGGCGCACGACGATTAGCGAAAGGAAATAAACGAGTGCCTATACAAGTTATTGCGCTCCGCACACTTTACGCGACAGGCGCAATAACTACCGCACTCGTTGCTCCAAATATGCTGAAGATATTTCCTGCTCTTGATCAAGGGAAAAAACATCGAAAAGAATTGTACGGACGTGCCGATCAAGCACTCTATCGATTGCGGGAGAAAAAACTTATTGAATTCTCAAAAGTAGAAGGGCGTCGTCCGATTGTCCGTTTAACCGAGCTTGGAAAAGCGGAAATTACGAAAATCATACTGCGACAATATAAAATCTCTGAGACGACGATATGGGATGGGAGATGGCGTGTGGTTATCTTTGATATTCGGGAAAAGCGACGTACGATACGTCAGAAACTGCGCATGCTTCTCGCGGGAGCTGGGATGCTCCGACTCCAGGACAGTGTGTGGGTCCACCCCTACCCCTGCGATGAGTTCGTTGTCCTTGTACGAGCTAATCTCAGAAGCGGTACCGGCGAACTCCTTTATTTCATCGCCGAAGGATTAGAATCAGATTGTCATCTACGAGAGCACTTCAATCTTCCATAATCATTACGTCCATCCGCTGTTACTCCTTGTTTTGTCCTATAGGCTAATATAAGGAGTTTAACTTAGACAGTTTTAGATATTGTTTTCTTTAAACACTCTTTTGTTCTTTGGAAAGAAGACTCGATCCTAACAATGTTGTAATTACTGTTTGCCAAACGATGTACAGTATGGACGCGAATATATGCCACGTGTCACGATAGAACGTTACCGCAAGAATAAATGGAATAATTCCGCCTGTCACAATAACGACAGCGTGCTTCGATAAACTCATCTTGTGAAAAATGAAATGGAAAATGACGGTCAAGATGAGTGCTCCGCAAAATCCCGCCAATGCATAACTGCCAGCATCTGAACCATCTGATAGGATCCGAGAGCTCAATAAATAGATAGAAGTACCGACATAATAACTAACGCCTGATGCAACAATCCATGCAAGTAAACGCAGATATTTTCTCGTGAGTGGCAAGACGTAGATGAAACATATGCCAGTCACTATGCCATAAGGTATACCCGCACCAAAAAGAATAAACTCAGTAGTGTCATAGTACACCTGAGATACAAGCACTGCATTGATGATCCCCGACAGTGCACCAACACCAATCAATATCTGGTATCCTCCGGATACCTTTGAAGTAGTACACAGTTAGACTGAATGTATGTGCGAAATT
>JBBUDY010000051.1:0-18991 GCA_038057055.1 Patescibacteria group bacterium
GCTGTCCACAGGTATGAATGATTGACTTTTTGCCATAGCGGATCTGTGCGCGCACCAGCCCCTTCGCTGGCGAGTCTGAAACCAGCGAAGCTCCCTTTTAGTTTCTATAACCTATGGCTTCGAGAAATTCTCTCGGTTTATATATTAGTTCGACCTTCAATGCCTTGCAGACGTCTGGAATTTTATATAAATCTCCGTTGCCCTTTCGTGGAGCTTCGCGTGAGAACACTATGAGTTTATTTGATTCGGCGTAAGCGATAAGGTACGTGTCACCAGTAGATTTCCCGGTAACGTCGTCAATCATTTTGTAGGTATTGTTTATTTCCGCGCCCCGATTGCGATGGTCGTCCGTGATACTCCGCATCAGTCCTTTTTGCTTTTGTCTATCACACCATTTTTTCAATCCATCATTACCAAATTTTATTTCATCAACCATAACGTCCAATAATACCCATTCTCCCTTGCCGAGCGATTCTTCAAACTTTGTCCAGAAATTTTTATTCAGATCTATAGGCAACCACAGTGAAAACTGAATCAGTGCGTTAGTGTCCAAGATGTATACCCTCTTGTCTTCTGAGGGATTCATACCATTTCAGGAGAGAACCTAAGTAAATTAGCCGCCTCCACATAGCCGATTCTATTTTCTAAGTAAGAATTTTGGACGATGCGGTTATATAGCGAGCCATTCGAGTCTCGCATATTATTTGTATAATTGCCTCCGTTTTTTGCTTTATCTTTCTCCGCTTTGAGTCGCAGATTCTCATCCATTTCTCTCTGGATTTCTCGCTCCAAACTAGACTGTAGATCGTTGCGAATTTTACCCAATTCTTTGAGACGATAGAAAACAGAAAGCGGACTGACTTTATAAAGATCCGAGATTGCATTGATATCAGATTTGTTGTAAGAATCCTTAACGAAATCTCGCTCTGGCAAAAGAAGTTCAGCGGCAACCTTATTGCAAAAGACTTCTTCTGGATTTATGTTTCTCTCTGTATTTCTGAAATCGAGTGAATTAGAAACTGCATCACTTCTTCTGAAAAAGTGAGCTAGCTCGTGCGCAAAAGAAAACATTTGTGCTGACAACGTATCTTTGCGATTTAGCACAATGAAAGGACAATAATCGTTTGATACAAATAAACCGCGCATATCATCAACCTTGATGTGATGATATGAGATTGTCTTTCCGACAAATATTCCGCCCTCTTCGGCTTTCTCGATTAGATAATCGAGAGCATCTTTACGCGCGGATATTTCTTTCATCTCTGCAATATTTATACCTAGCTTCTCAGAGATGAACTCCGCAAGTTGTTTTGGCGACGATAAATGTCTACCGGTACCTTGTAATTTATTTTTTGGAGTACCGCCATCTCGTAGCTGTCTCTCAATCCATTTTTGTCTCGTTACTACAAGATTGATTAGTTTCTTTACCTTCTCATCGCTTTTCTGATCGACTCCAATTCGGTAATCGGGAATGGTCTTATTTCTTTGGAGATTTTCTTTCGCGAAGAATAGGAGTTCCGGCACGTTATACAACGCAGCAAGTTTCGTCACTTGAGACCACGTCGGCAGTGACGCTCCCTCCTCCCATTCAGTAACGACATCTTTACCCGATGTCGTTATTTTTTTGGACGCCGCCTGTGGACTTATGCCCATGTTCTCGCGGGCAATTCTCAAATTTCCCTTGTTTATGAAGTGAACAAGGCTCATATCCACATTATACAGAAATAGACCGGAGCTGGTGGGTGCTATACTAACAACGCAACCAACTCAGAAAGTCGTCTTTTTTAATGGCCGTCTCGGACAATTCAAGGCGACTTGAGTTGGTTGCACCGGGACGGCCATTAAATTTATGAACAAATATTTTCTATACGCCCGAAAATCTACTGATGTTGAAGACAAACAGATTTTGTCTATCGACGGCCAGCTCGCCGAGCTTCGCGCCCTTGCCCAGCGTGAACAACTCAACGTCGTTGAGGTATTCGTCGAGAAGAAGTCCGCGAAGATGCCCGGCCGTCCGATGTTCGGCGAGATGATGGCGCGAATACAAAAGGGCGAGGCGCAAGGTATCGTGTGTTGGAAGATTGACCGCTTGGCTCGCAATCCCGTGGACGGCGGACAAATCCAATGGCTTTTGCAGAATGGGAATATTACGCACATACAAACGCACGATCGCAGTTACTACCCTGCCGACAATGTGTTGATGATGTCGGTTGAGCTCGGCATGGCGACAGAATATATTCGCCAGTTGAGCGCGAACACTTCGCGCGGATTGAAGCATAAAGCGCGGATGGGAATCTATCCCGGTGTCGCTCCATTCGGATATCAGAACGACCCGAGTACCAAGACTGTTGTTGTGCACCGTAAGAACGCAAAGCTCGTAAAGAAAATGTTTCAGCTTTATGCGACAGGAACTGTCTGCCTTGAAAATCTCTCCGATATTTTAGAACAGGCGGGCATCCGCTCCAGAGGCAATATCCGTATCAATATCTCCCGAATATCTTTCATCCTGCAAAATCCTTTTTATTACGGACACTTTCGCTACACCGGCGAGATACACGAGGGCAAGCACGAACCGCTCGTTACGAAAGACCTTTGGGACAGGGCGAACGCCGTCTTGCGCGGTCGAGGGCGTCGGCCATCCGCCAAAGCCGACCCGAGGCCATTCTGCGGGCTTCTGCGGTGCGCAACGTGCGATATGAGTATCACCGGAGAGAATAGGTTGAAGCGGCAGGTTTCCGGCAAGGTCCATCATTACGTCTACTATCATTGTTCCAAGAAATCCAAGACCACGGCTTGCGACGAGCCGTGTATACGCGGAGAGGTACTTGACCGTCAGTTGTCGGCTCTCCTGACCGACTACGCGATGCCGAAGGAATGGATATTGCCTTTGTCGGCAATACTCGACCGCGAGGCACAAACGGCTACACAAACCGCATCGGAGGCTGTTTTCGGGTTACGAGAGCAAGTAGCCGAGTTTTCTCGCAACATTGCCCGCCTTACCGATGTCTATGTCGCTCAAGATATTGAGCGCGACGATTATCTCGCGCGTCGTCGCGCACTTATGTCCGAAAAGAAGTCGATTGAAGAGAAAATCGACCGACTTCTGCGAACCCCTTCCGCGTGGATAGAACCGACGCGAGAATGGATAAAAGACGCTTCAATGCTTGAGGAAATAGCAAAAACAGACGACCTCCCCTCCAAAAAAATCTCCCTCCAAAAAATCTTCGGCTCGAACCTCACCCTCCACGCGCGCGAAGCGCGCGGAAATGCGCATTCACCCTATGCGGCGCTCCGCACCGCGAAAATCTCTAACGGCGAATCTGACCTATCTTTGATTCTGGAGCCGAGAGTCGGGATTGAACCGACGACCTGCGCCTTACCATGGCGCTGCTCTACCAACTGAGCTATCTCGGCCTGCCCTTCGTAGCTTTATGCGAAGTAGGGCCTATCGCACACTCGCATACTAACTGGATTTCTGTATTCTTTCAATTTTTTTGATATATACTTCCCCTATGGAAGGGCTCGCTCATTATGAAAAAGAAAAACGCCCGTGGGGCAACTTTGAACGCTTCACGCTCAATGAAAAATCAACTGTCAAAATCATAACGGTAAACCCTGGAGAAGAATTCAGTTTGCAAAGTCATAAACATCGAGGAGAATTCTGGCGTATCTTGTCGGGTACAGGATATATTACCTTGGATCAAAATCGCAAAGCCACTCATACGGGAGAAAGCTTTTTCAGCCCGGTTGGTCACGAACATCGTATGGAGGCAGACCCTGATGGCTTAACATTTCTCGAAATAGCCTTTGGCGACTTTGATGAAAAAGATATCAAACGTATTGAAGACAAATACGGCCGTACTTAGCTTTGAAAATTAACCTGGAAGGGATACATGCCCATGCCGCACATGCCGATGAGTGCGCCGGCTTTGGGGTCGGTGACTGCGATGTCGACGGTGCCGGTTGAGGGGAGCGCCTGACTCACTCCCATACTGGGGATGCGAATGTACGACGAGCAGTCAAACGTTCCGTTCGTGTGAAAACGCAGGACAGTCGGGATACCAGCCTTCGCCGTGCTCGTGCGCGGCGTGTAGCCGCCTTTCGCCGTGATGTCGATAATCTGTTGTCCGTCGACGATGCTGACGTTGTTTGTGGCTGGCACCTCTTGTGCTCCCGACTTATTCAACGTGAGTAGGATCGCCCCACCGATGAGTGTCGCAGAGATGATGAGCGCGAGTTGTAGCGGCTTCATGAGTGAGTGAATGATACTAGAAGTTGAACACGGGCGAAATGGCGCCGATGACAACGAGGCTGTTGATGATATTGAAAAGTGCGAACAATATCACGATGAGTCCCGCTGATTTGAAGAAGATCCCCGCCTTCGCGCTGTTCTTGATACTGAAGGAGCTGAAGCCGATGAGTGCGAGAACCGGCAGGGTGCCAAGCGCGAATGCGAGCATCGTGAGCCCGCCCGCGAGGAAGCTACCAGTCGTGAGGCTATAGAGCTGCATCGCCTGTGTGAAGCCGCAGGGGAGGAAGAACGTCGCGACGCCGACGAGAAGTGGTGTGAGCACGTGATTCATCTCTGACACACCGAGCGCGTGCTTGGCGAGAAATTTCGGCATAGACGGTTGCAGACGTTTAGCCCATGGAAATACATCGAGCAGATTGATGCCGAGGATAAGCATCACGATGCCCACGAGTAAGCCCAGTACAAACATACCGGTCGGACCAAGGGTAAACGCCGAGCCGAGCGCGCCAATAACGCCGCCGAGGATAAAGAACGCCACGATGCGCCCGGTGTGAAAGAGAATTTGCGGGCGGACTTTGTCCCCTTCTCGTGCAAACGTGGCAGACATCGAGAGTACGAGACCACCCACCACCGCCATACACGTCGAGAGCGAGGCGATAACCCCGATAAGAAATGCAGTGCCATACGAGACATTGCTCGTATTCACCAAGTTCACGATGCCGAGTTTCTGGAGGAGGATGAAGAGCACCGCGAACCCAAGCGCGACCGGTATCGCCACGGTAAATTCTGACCAATTCTTCTCATGCTCCTGCTTCTCGACCGAGAGCGAGTACCCGTGTTTCTCGAGCACCTGCGAGAGCTCGCGCGCAGTCTCTTCTGGTGTCCTCCAGCCAAAATCTCCGCTTACCTCGATGGTATGCGTTTTAAGACTCGAGACGGCATGCGTAACTCCCTCAACCTCCATCAGCTCACTCTCGGTTAATAAGACGCATGCCTCACAGTGCATCCCCTTCACATAGAAGGTGTATGTTTTTTGATTTGAATCCATCAGAACTACCACTCTACCATTTGGTTATATTTTCGTCTTGTTGAAAAGATACGCGAAGAGACTGACGGCGAGCCACGCGACGACATTCCATATCACAAGACCCGAGATGAACGTCGTGAGTGTCATGACATTCTCGCCAAAGGTAGTCGTCATGTGGAGCGCATACAGCGCGAATGTTGTCCTGATATTTGGGAACAGCAGAACGCCGACATAACAAACCGTCCACACGATACTCGTCCATGCGAACATAACTTTCTGCAGATGTGTTGTATTGATCATAGAGATAGTATATTACTGTTTTTCATTTTTGTAACCAGACAAAGAGCAGGAACACAAGCGGCGCCGCACAGCAGATGACCATCATCCACATCATTCCTGAATGTTCTTTCCCGTTGTGATTGTGCATCATAATGATTGGTTAAATAATTACGCCGAGCACCCGCCTCCTCCCTGCCCTTGTTGCGGTTGGGTTACTTGGGAAGAGATATTCCGGTAACCAGACGAGCTCGAATACGGCGCGCTCAACATTTCCTTCGGTGATACGTCCTTCCACGCAATACCTTTCTGCTGCATATAGGTCGCGATAGTGAGATAGGTATCGGGGAACCAATATGAATTCACCGTGAGAGCCGTTTTGTACATATCCTGCTCGCTCACGCCCTGCGAGGCCATCAGTTCCAAGAGTCCAAGCATCGCCATACCATGATTGCAATCTGGGAAATGCGTCGAATTTCCACAGCACGGCCGGTAGATGTTCCGCGACACGCGGTCCACAAGCGCCTGCTGCTCGCTTGTGAGTACGATGAGCGGGTGCATATTGTAGTGGCTCATTGCGCTCCCTTTCGCGAGCGTCCAGCCGCCCGTTGACGCGAAGTTCCCGGCCCCTCCATATGACGGATTCATCATTTCGTCTTCGAGGATCGGGTTTTTGTTCGCGAGACCGAGCGCCCACAGCAGATTGAGGAGATACCCGGAGTTCTGACTCGTGATAACAATCTTTTCATTTGCATTTTTCTCAATCAGCTTCTGATATTCGGGCGGGAATCCTCCGCGGTCTTTGTAGAGCGCTTCTAATTTCACCGTATCAATCGCGCCAACTTCAACCAGTTTCGCACCAAGGTCACCCCACGTAATGGGTAGGATGA
Organism: Patescibacteria group bacterium; assembly: GCA_038057055.1. Lineage (GTDB taxonomy): Bacteria > Patescibacteriota > Minisyncoccia > Phycocordibacterales > Phycocordibacteraceae > C7867-001. The sequence goes on from JBBUDY010000051.1 coordinate 6,446, forward strand.
CTCCTTTCGCGGGTAGAACCGATTCTTGAAACGCCGATGAGTCTGTTATAGCAGTGTTCGGAGTGCGATTTGACGGACTCCCATTGAGCGACACCGCAATGATAATGCCGGCACCAATGATACTGAGCGGCGTTGAATACTTTTGAATGAATCCTTCTGGCATTTTGTCCGGTGCGTGTGTTTCCATAATTTTATGTTAATTAACAACAATCTTCCATTTTATTTTCAATACTACTAACTGTTTCCTCGTGTGAATTTCTAGTTCTGCCTGAAGCTGTGAATGCCAGCGATACAAGAAAGAGAAAGACGACTGCGAGAGTAAGAATGGTCCACGATCGCTCGAGAAGACCATACGCAGCCACAAAACCCGCTGGAATAAAGAGGATTTTGAAAAGCAAGGTTCTTCCTGGCGACACATTTTGCAATTTCTTCTCGAGCTGATACATGATGCCGACGACCGAACCGCCCATAAGAAGCGCAGGAACGACAAGATCAACTTGATAACCCATAACGTGCGCGCTCACGAGCCCTACCCACGTGAGAAATACGCCGGCGCATATCGGACACACAGTGAATGGCAGCATCCGATTAAGAAGCCACGCCGCGAGTGAGATGGCGAGAATCGAGATTACCGCAACGGTTATGGTCATATTCGTGGATTTAGACGATAAGAATAAGTGCCCCGAGAACCATCATCGCGATGCCGGCGACGAGCCGTACGCGCATGAGATTATCTCGCTTCCATTCCTGCAGTTTATCCACGACCGCTTTATCTGCAGAGAACCATAGGACAAGCGCGAGCGGGATGATGAGAATCACATTATAGAGGATGAGATACCAGAACCCTGCGGTGAACGTCACCTGGTCACGCAAGAGTCCAATCACCATGAGATACGGGCCACCCATGCACGGGAACTGACAGATACCAACAAGTGCTCCGAGCCCAAATGCGGCAATCATGGAGGTCTGTTCCATCAATCGCGCCATCGGCCCCTTCACCATCGACGGCAGTGCAAGCTTGATCGGTACATTTGGGAAGAACCGATTGATGAGATTGATTACTCCGAAGATAATAAGGAGTGTCGCCCCAAGCTTCCCCATGAAGTGCGGCGTGTTGAAGATGTGCAGCACTTTCAAGATGCCAAGCCCGATGAGAAGATACGACGCGAAAATGCCCGCAATATACATGCCTCCGATCTTCAAGATTTTCTCACGTGTCATTTGCAAGCCGAAAAGGAATGCAATGGTGATGAGGAGAATCGAGAATGAGCAGGGGTGCACACTGTCGAGAAGCGCCGAGGCGAGTACGAGCGGCAGAAGCCATATCCCTCCGGCACTCATATCCCAGATGAGAGAGGACGTCCCTGAACTAAATTTCAAGATGAGTATTCCAAGAATGAATACTCCTATGACACCCCCGATGATAGAAATACGTCTCATATTACGGCGTGACGAGCGCCTTTATTTCTAACTGGAGCGCACCGCCGGCCTCATCGGTGAGCGTGACGAACCGGTCGATCCGCCCAACGCCCGCCGGACCGTGAGCGTTCGGATTATAGACCACACGGATGGTTCGACTTTCGCCCGCCTTGATGAGCTCATTGGCTGGCGGAACGTAGCCCATACCCGGCATCTTGAACGGCCCCTTAAGACTGCCATTTGTTTCGACGATAAATGCCGATGTGCACATGCAAGACGTGAGAACGGTACTTACCATAATGTCTTTGTCAGTCTGGTTGGTGACGGTGAAGTCTCTGTTGACGTCACCATTCTTCATCGAGATGGTGCCGAAGTCATAAAACACCTCTGACGCGGTGAGCGCACCCTTCACGGTGCTTGCAGCCCCAGGAGCCCCTTGAACCGATGCCGTTGTAGTAGTTCCTCCCTTCCCCGAATACCCCCAGATGAAGAGTCCGAAGAGGATAACCAGAACAACAGCGATGATACTGATAGTTTTTGATTCCATAGTAGTGAGAAGATAATCGCACGGCCACTAAGACTTCTCAGCGAGACGGGGAATGTTCAAGAAGAGAAAGCCAGCGTTTTATTTTTCTATCGTGCGAGGTAGAGGTCGGTGCTATGTAGGAAATGAGTACATGGGGTCCGTATAAGAGCGGATGGAATGAGAAAACGAGAGCAATGGAAACAATAGTAAGTAACGCAATAATGAAAGCGGTGGTGCTAGGATTCATTGGCACACTCAAAAACGATTGGTACGAAGAGAGGTGGTGGAGCGCCGCTCCGAGTGCGTCTTGCGGGCATGATGCTGCTCCAGCAGCAGAAAACGGACAATCACCTTGCATACGTCCGTCTTGCCCCGTGGTCATCGCCGCAAAGCCGAAAAACGCCACCATGAAGAACGAAACGAGTGTGAGAGGGGCGATGATTTTTCTCAAGAGGAGTGCCATGGGAGTATTATAGCCCTTTTGCCTTAAGTCGAAGCGAGTTACTTACTACCGAGACACTCGAAAATGCCATTGCAAATCCTGCAAATGCCGGGGAGAGCAGCCACCCGAAGAACGGATAGAAAATACCGCTCGCGAGTGGAATCCCAACAATGTTATAGAAGAATGCCCAGAAGAGATTCTGCTTGATACCGCGCATCGTGAGCTTCGAGAGACGAACAGCTTTTACAAGCTTGCTGATATCGCCGTGCAGAAGTGTGATACCGGCGCTCTCGATAGCGACGTCGGTCCCGGTCGCCATCGCGATACCGACGTCCGCCTGCGCGAGCGCAGGTGCATCATTCACGCCGTCGCCCGCCATCGCAACGATATTCCCCTGTGCTTGGAGCTCTTTTATTTTATTTAATTTGTCCTCGGGCAAGACTTCAGCAACAACCTCATCGATACCAATTTGGTCGGCAATAAACCGCGCGGTGTTCGCGTCGTCGCCAGTGAGCATCACCACCTTGATTCCGAGCGCGTGCAAATCTTTCACCGCCGCAACCGCTTCAGGCTTCACTGCATCAGCGACCATCGCGACCGCGAGCACCTTGTCGCCCGCCGCAAGAATCACCGGGGTTTTCCCTTCTTTTGTGTCCGCGACAAGGTTCAACCTTGTTGTATTGAGCTCTTCTGCAAGCTTGGCACTCCCGACGTGATACCGTACGCCGTGAATAGTGCCCGCAATACCTTTCCCTTTCAGCATTTCAAACTGTTCTACCAACACCAGTCCAACCTCTTTCTCTTTCGCATACGCAACGACCGCATGCGCGATTGGGTGCTCGGATTTATTTTCAAGTGACGCGAGAATGGCGATTATTTCTGTATCACTTTTTTCTGAAAAGTTTTTGAGTGAGGTGAGCTCCGGCTTCCCGCGCGTCATTGTGCCCGTCTTATCGACGACCACCACCGTCACTTTGTGGAGCTTCTCAAGCGTCGCGGCATCCTTCACCAAGATGCCCTCCTTTGCCCCCTTCCCGACGCCGACGATAATAGCGGTTGGCGTCGCGAGCCCAAGCGCACACGGACATGCGATGACAAGGATGCTCACAAACGACACAAGCCCAAACGAAAGCGCTTGAGAAAAGCCAAGCGGTCCCGAACCGATGGCGAGCCAAGCGCCAAGCGCAATGAATGCAAGTACCAGCACAATTGGTACAAAGACGCTTGAAATCTTATCTGCAAGCGCCTGTATCGGCGCGCGGCTCCCTTGCGCCTCTTCGACCATCGCGACAATGCGCGCGAGCATTGTTTCAGAACCGACTTTTGTTGCTTTGAAAGTAAAAGAGCCGCTCGTGTTAAGCGTCCCCGCGACAACTGCGTCGCCAACAATCTTCTTCACCGGCATCGGCTCCCCCGTCACCATCGACTCGTTTACATACGACGAGCCGTCAGTGAGCACGCCATCCACCGGTATCTTCCCTGCCGGCTTCACGATAATGAGCTCGCCGTGAACAACCTGGTCGATTGGAATCTCTATTTCTCTCCCATCGCGGACGACGAGCGCCACCTTCGCCTGCAGATTCAAGAGTTTCTCTATCGCGTCGCCGGTCTTCACCTTCGCGCGCGCCTCGAGATATTTCCCAAGGGTAATAAAGGCAATCACAATGATTGTCACGTCGTAGTAGGTGGCATCGACGTTCAGAAATGGTCGGAGACTTTCTTCAAACGCCGTAACGATGAAACTGTAGAGATAGGCAACCGATGTCCCAAGACCGATAAGCGTGTCCATATTTGCTTTGCCGTAGCGCAAGAACCGGTAGAAACCGAGGAGATACGGCTTGCCGACGACAAAGAGCATATACGTCGCCATGAGTGGGAGGAGATGATGGAAAAATTCTTTCCATACAAACGACATCTCTGGCACTACGCCAAATTGAGCGGAGATCTCCCAGCCCATTACAAACGCACTAAATACAGCAAGTGGTATTGCCGAAATAACTTTCCATTTCATATCGGCTATTTCTGCGAGCTTTTCGGCTTTTGACTGTGTGAGTCCGAGATGTGCAGAATGTTCACTTTCAGACATATGCATTGCGGCGGCAGAAGGGACTACGAGCGAGTAGCCGAGCGGCTCAATCTTCCCCGAGAGATGCTGGGGATTTGTTTTCGCTTCGTCATATGAAATCTTTGCCGCTTCAGTTCCATAATTTACTTCTGCACTGTGCACCCCATCGACTTTCTTAAATGTCTTCTCGATAATGCCCGCGCAAGAAGCGCAATGCATGCCTCGTATCCGATACGTGTTTGTTTGCATATTATTTGCGCTTCAGGTGATACACCTTGAGTATCTCGCCAATGGCGGTCTTCTCCTTCCCTTTTTTTATCTGGTGCACGACACAGGTACCGAGGTGACTCTCCATGAGCGCATCCTCAATGCCGGAGAGCGCCTGCTTCACTGCCGAGGTCTGCGTGATGACGTCGATGCAGTATGTGTCCTTTTCCAACATATCCTGAAGACCGCGTATCTGCCCTTCGATAATCTTGAGCCGTCGTATGAGTTTCGTTTTTTCAGTATGCATTTTCATAATGCACCTATCATACCCCTAGGGGGTATGAGCGTCAACTGTGGATAACAGAAACCGCGAGTATGAGGGACATGTTCATATTCCCGGCCTACGTTAGGTAACTATTTTAGTACGGCCATATGGTTCTATTGTGAACAACGATATCGAAAATCTTCCCGTTCGGATCTCCGGTCACATTACCAACGACATTACTGACAACCGTGTATCGTGCTTGAAGAACTTTAAGAGCTTCCCTCTCTACTGCTTTTTGTTTTCTTAAGTATCTTATGGTCTGGAACATCGGGATAAGTGCCTGTAACGCTGGTTGGCGGATCGAGCTTTCACGTTCTTCTTTTGAGGAGAATTGCGTAATGGCGCGCAATGCCTCGAGATCATACGTCTGCTCAAACCTGCTCAGCAGTCTTTCACACACAGTAACTCTTTCCACGCATATTTCTGAAAAATCTTGTTCAACTTCCGTGTCGCGATCATTTACCGGATGTTGAGCCATCCATGCTTCGTCGCGCTCATTCTCTTCTCTCTCTTCTGCCGTGAGCACTGTTTCTTTTGGTTTTGTGGTAGGTAGTTTTTCAAGCATAGAAGTAAGTATACCTTGCCGTTTGAGTGCTACCAAATTTTGCTGGCCGCCTGGAACGATTTTAGAATTCGAGTCAGTTGAACCAGAAACACAGCGCACTTACAAGACGGGTGAGAGATTTATACCTCTTTCCGTTGCTATGCGCGGTCGATGGGATTTGAACCCACGTTCTTCTCCGTGACAGGGAGACGCTTTTGGCCAGCTAAGCTACGACCGCATTTTTATGAATTCCCTAAACCTTTTTCTCTTTCTTTCGAGGAAAAGACCTTTTGGAACAGGGACTTCATGATTATACATAAAATCACTCAATTTCAAAGAATTATTAACGCTGTAGGTAAGACGATAATAATTTCCTTTCCCTTTTGAAAGAACTCCTCTGTATATATCGAATGACTCTAATTGTTCTTGTACCGCTTGCAAGAATACATGAGAACATGATGTAAACACTGTACGAATGGTTCTCAACCTCGTTTCTCTTTCCTTGTGTACATAACCTACCCATACGTTTCCATCCCCATCAAAATATCCTCTTATAAAATGCGAGAAATGCTTTTAGGAACATTAGGGACGACCATGCTCTCAGTTTTGCCTGGAATAAATCCCAATTTACGAAGATCGTTATACATTTCTTTGCTTCCTATTTGTAAGCGATAAATTGCTCGCCCATTTCCTTTTCTGGTCCTAATGCTTATTTTGTGTTCTGCCCCAATGGCTTTTTTTGATTCCTTCGAGAATGTTCTTATCAGTTATTTGGATACTCCAAAAATGAGCGCCTCTTTTATTGAGAGTCATATACCCATCTGCCGCAAAGAATCCAAGAACATAGGCCATTTCTGGAGTCCATTTTTTGAAAAAACCTTGGTTAACCGCGCGATGCATTGGCATTCTAACAATATACCTCGTGACAGCGCATTATACTAACCAATTTATACATAGGGCAGCACATTCTCACTTCATATTGATGTGCTGGCGGAAGGACTTGCACCTTCGACCTTGGCTTTATGAATGCCATGCTCTAACTACCTGAGCTACGCCAGCGAGCGAGGAAATGAGTATATACGTCCTCGGATATCCTCATTCTCCGAGCGAGCTGAACGAAAGCGTGCAAGCAGCGCTTACGCCAGCAATATGAGAACAGTAGCAAACGCACCCTATTCAGACAACGACTCTAATCCTTCCAGAGAAATCCGCCCGCCTGGATCTCCCAGAGTTTTTTGTAGAGATTACTCTCTTGTGCGAGAAGTTCATCGTGCGTGCCGGAGAGTACCACCGTTCCCTTCTCCATCACAATGAGACGGTCCATATGCATCACGGTCGAGAGCCGGTGGGCAATAGCGATGACGGTCTTCCCTTCCATCAGTCGCACAAGTGCGTCCTGGATGAGCCGCTCGGATTCTGAATCGAGGCTCGAGGTCGCCTCATCAAGCACGAGTATCGGCGCATTCTTGAGAATGGCGCGCGCAATCGCAACTCGCTGGCGCTCGCCACCCGAGAGCTTCACCCCGCGCTCACCCACCATCGTGCTGAAGCCTTCTTGATACTGACTAATAAATTCATAGCAGTGCGCCTGCTTCGCCGCTTCTATCACCTCCTCGTCGGTCGCACCCTGTCGACCATAGCGAATATTATCCATGAGTGAACGGTGGAAGAGCATTGGCTCCTGCGGGACAAATGCGATCGCTTTGCGCAAACTCTCTTGCGTTACCTGTGCGATATCCTGCCCGTCAATATGAATCGTGCCACTGCCCACGTCGTAGAGGCGGAGAAGAAGTTTGGTGATAGTGGACTTCCCCGCGCCCGAGGAGCCCACAAGTGCGATCTTCTCGCGCGGCTCGATAACGAGACTGAAATCTTTGAGGAGCGAGTGCCCGTCGCGATACTCAAAGTGCACATGGTCGAACGTCACGGCACCCTTCTCTACCGAAAGCGGCTTCGCATCTTTCACGTCAAGTATCTCGTGCGGCAACTCCATGATGTCCAGCATCTCGGTCGCTTCGGAAAACGCATCTTGAAGCTGACGCATATTGCGTCCGATGCCCCAGACTTGGTTCAAGAGACCGATGATATAAATCTGTACTAGTACGAAATCGCCAATTGTCAGGAAACCCTTCTGCCAGAGAAAGGCCGTCCCACCGAGAAGTGCAACTTCAATAAAAAACGCAAATAACCCTTGAATGCCATATATCCACGCGTAACCATCCATCGCCCCTCGTGTCGCGTCGCGCCACATGCCGGTCACTTTACTGAAATAAGAGCGCTCGTACGGCAATGCCGCAAATGACGTGATGGTTGAATGATTCAGCACTGCGTCAGAGAGCGCACCTGTCATGTGACTATCTTCTTCAGTACGTTTGGTTCGTAGTGGCTGAAGCCACATCACCATTTTGTATTGCATATAGATGAAAACGACGGTCAACACGAACAGGCTCATACCAAGCCAGGTGTTGCGAAGCGACAGAACTATAACAACACCGACAAGAAATAGGCACGCCGGGAGAAGATTCATGAGTAGATTATCAAACACTGACTCAAATGAGCGCGCATAACGCGTCACCCGGCGCGTGAGCGTCCCGGTGAAGTTGGAGATGAAAAACTCATGCGAATGTCCAACCAGATATGTGAATGATTTGTCATAGAGGTCGGCCATCACGAGCGCTTCAAGACGCCCGGTCGTTGTCATCCGAACCTGCTGTCCCACCCATGCGATGAAATTAACAAACGCATATGCCCCGAGTATCGCAATGATAGAGCCGAAGATATTCGGCGCCGTGTTTCCGGCCGCGAGGACATTAACGAATTGCTTTAAATAAAGCGGCGCCACGATTCCACCTGCCACAATAGTTATCACCGAGACGACGGTCGCACCAAAGAGCCATGGGTACGTGAGCATCGCCTCGCTATAGGCGCGCAGAACCGCTCCAACCCGTGCCGGCTTTTTCTTCTCTTGAATCATAGAATCATCCTATCATTGCCCAATCTTCCACACGCCTTTTTCACGAAAAGCGGGTATGGTTTGTCGTCTGCCTGCATTAATCAATCCAGCGAGTGCGAGAGAATTCTCTTTTGCATGTTCTGTCAACGTACGTATCGACTTACCTTCTAGATACGCAATACGTTTATGGAGCCCCTCTGAGAGAGCGAGATACAAAACTTGTTCCATTTGTTTTGTAGAGCGTGTCTCTCTGAAATGTGAGAAAGTTTTATAATAGAGATGCTTTTCTTTGTTGCGAATGATGATGTTTGGGTATCCAAATTCCTGCAGTTGCAAGTTAATGAGTACTCGACCAATACGACCATTTCCATCACAAAATGGGTGTATGGTTTCAAATTGTAAATGAAAGTTTGCCATCTCTTTTAAAATATTTGCGTCATGATTTGTTTTATACTCGTTGAGTAATACTTCCATCATTCGTATGACATGTTCTGGCGCTGGAGCAATGTGTTTACCGACACGTACATATTCATATTGTTTTCTAAATCTGCCCGCAATAGCATCATCTATTCCTCCGATAAGCAATCCGTGAATAAAAAGAATTGTCTCTTGATTGAGGACGATGCTGTCTTTTTTAGCTCGTATATATTCATACACACGAGCTAAATTTTTGGCTTCAAACACTTCACGGAGCGAATAGTCTTTAGAAACTTCTAGATCAAGAAGGATTTTTTCTGTATCGGGAAGCGTGAGTGTTGAATTCTCAATGGCATTTGAGTTATAGACAGATTCTGCCAATTCCACATCTTCAAGAATAGTAAGAAGTGCCTCTTTGCCTTTTCTGAGGTCATCGAATCTCTTCTTTAAATCTACTATTTTTTGAACCTTTTTGCTTAGTTTATGCATAAATATATGACTTAAGTATAGTCTATTCACCATTTTTCGTCAATAAAACGTAAATACTGTGAAAAAATAGCTTACATTTACGATATTATACTGGAAACTCCACCGTAAACGTTGATCCCTTCCCCTCCCCTTCGCTCTCGGCACGGATGGTGCCACCATTTGCTTCGGTGATCTGCTTGGCGATAAAGAGCCCATAGCCGGTGGAGTGTGCATTGACCTTCTGCGAATCCTTACCGTGACCGCCCTCGGTGAAGAGCCGCTGCTTGTCCTCCTCGGTGATGCCGATACCGGTATCCTTCACGGCAAAAATAAACTTGCCATTTTCTTTTTTCAGAGAGACTGCGACAGAGCCTGTGGGGGTGTAGTTGATTGAATTCTCGACAAGATTGCGGAACACGTTGTCTCCCAGCTTCGCTTTGTCGCCATTTATCGTGTAGAGCGCGCCCGCCTCTTCAGCAGTGAAGATGAGCGCAAGCCCCTTCTGTTCTGCCATCACCTTCACTTTCTCTACCACTCCTGCCACTAATTCCTTCAGGTCAAATGGCTCTTTGGTATACGTCACACTTCCCTTTTTCAGGTTTGACGCTTTGAGTATATTCTCTACTGAACTTGCTCCGACACGAGATTCTACAAGTGCGCGATCAACGAACGTCTTTATGGCCTCCGGCACAGGACCCAAATCTCCTTCAGAAATCGCCGCGAATACGCCCGAATCCTTTGCTAATGTCCCCTTCACCTCGTGCCCAATAAAGTGCATCAGTACCTCCTGCCTTTCATTTGTTACTTCGAGTTCTCCTGTTAATTGCTGGAGTTGCTTTCTTGTCCGGACTTCTTTCCTAATACCGGTGACCAACGTATAACCGAGAGGGATCATGATGATAAACGCCATTATATTCGCGTAGATCTGATAACTCGCGTTGTCTACAAATAATAACGACGACAAAAGGATGAAGAGAGCGACTACGAGTGTATCTATGAGCAAAATACGGGGTTCAAACGATTCGTATTTAATTGTTATATAGGCAAGAAAAGCGGCAAAGATGGGCACCGCTACGTGACCATATTGGCTAGTAACATAATCACCAGTAAATGTCGCAAGAAAATTTGCTACCAAAAAACCGATAAAGAGTAAGCATATTCCTAGCGAAACCATACTGAGTTTGATACGTTCAAGATTATCCTTTGTGTACACTAATCGAACAACTGTCTTCACAATGATGAGCAGTAGGAGTAGTGCTTCAACAAAATAACCGTAATAGACTCCGATGCCTTCCCAAGCGTTCCGATCGCAATCTGAAAAATCAAAACCAATTACAGTCAAACCAAGCGGACCCATGACTAAAGTTGGGATTAAGAGAATAAAGAAAAACCATTTGACTTGCAGAGAAAGGGGTTTGTTTTTGGTAAATTGGAGAAAATACGCATATGCTCCTATAAATATGAGTGGTTCAACCATAGAAAGCACGGTCCAAAAAAAGATAACGTGATCGATGTTCTCGTTCGCCCACAATATCAAATCACAAAAAAGCCAAACAATATATCCGAATGCTATCAGACGAAAACTATTTTTCGGCCATTCCTTCAGACGACGGAACGTGAATCCCAGTAGGGCTACGAAAATCAGTATTGAAGTAACGTGTGAATAATAAATCAGCGGCTCTCCGTTACCAGAGAATATAAGAAATTGCGCAGTATCCCATTCACACATCATAGGAGGGGCCAATAAATCAACGTGCGAAGCTGCTCTGCTATATTTGGCATCTCTTCTTGTGAGGAATAAATCGGGTATGCGTGATATACATACACCCTCACAAACGTAACCCCAATAGCCAGAATATAGGCGCTAAGGACAAGCAAAACGAAGACGTCCCTACGTGGCTTTGACATGTTTGAGACTCTGCATTCCTTTAGTATATATGAAATATTCTGGGCTATCCATATAATCTTTAATGTATTGGGGGACAATGTCTAATTGACGATATCTCTGCTGAATCTGCTTATCGAGCAAAGTAAAATCTCCAATAATCTTTCGACAATTCTTTTCATGGCAGTCACATTTCATCTTCCACACACTTTCAAAAAGAGTCGAAGAATAGTCCCAGGTTATTTCGTCTCCTATTTGTATGTCTCTAATCGCAACAAGAAGTATTCCTGCTGGTGAAAATTTGAAACCGGTATTCGGATTACAGGAATGATTTATAAGATCATCAATGTCGCCTGATGACCCGAGATAATAATCCAGTCCTATCTGCATATAACGATCGCCCTCGCCTTTGTATCGTCTTGGTATTTTCGATTTATGTATTCGTGGGCCAGTGAATTGCGTCACAACATCTCCACGTTTAAATGGGCGTGCTGCAAAAACTGCTTTTCCAAGATGAGTTTGTCCAACCGCGAAATTGTTCAAGACATTAATTCTCATTTTTATGATTATAACACCAAAACAAAAAGGGGGTCGGCATCCGCCAGACCCCCTCTACTTCTCCTTTCGCTGCATTTGCCACACGACTGCGTGGCATGCAAATTCAACCAGAATGAAAGGCAATTCCTCCACCTTATCGAACCGCACAAGGATGACGATAAGTGTCAGCAGATCACCGATACTCCACCATCCCCATGCTCGCGACCTTTCGTTGTTTGGATTTCCTATTGCACTTTTCCAGGTCGGAACAAATGCCACAGGAACAGCAAGCACCATAAGCAAATGCGCCCACAGTGTGAGTTGGAACTGTAGCCATAGCAAGAGAGCGAACCCAGACGCAATGACACACACAACTTCTGTCCAGTCTGGCTTCTTCCATGTAGCCTCACTCCAAATCCGTACTGTGATTCCAAAACAACTAATTGCCGCAATGAAGAAAACAATGCTTTTCATCCAGTCATCACTGACTGCCTCATAAGTGAGCGCCTCAACAGCGGTCGCAACACTCCAAATGAGCCATGACCAACGGTTGGGAACAATCACCCCATTCTTGATGTCTCTGAAATACTGGACATAGGCGGCGATGCTAAAAGCGATCGCCGCAATCAAAATCATGCTTGCGAGCGCCATCTGGCACCTCCATTTGTTTCGTTAAGAACACAGCATCTGGAGAAATCTCCAAAGGCAAGTTCTGTTTCGAAAGTCCCCACCTTGCTAGCATGCAGACATGAAAATAA
>JBBUDY010000052.1:0-1479 GCA_038057055.1 Patescibacteria group bacterium
TGGGACTTTTCTTTTTACGGTAGAGTGTAGAGAAGCGAAGCGGCATTACTTACCCTCACCCTGTCGTCCCGATTATTTGGGGAAAGACCCATAGGGGATTGTTCCGCTCCGCCTCTGTGCAAAAGCAATGAACAAATAGCGGATTGGTCGCTCCGCTAACCGGCGGAATATGACTCTCGCATACTGGGATTTCTGCTCTTGCGCGCCTGCTGTTTCGTCGAACAGCGGAATTACAAACTAATCATAATAAAATTTATGGAAACAATATATCGTTCGCGCACGCTTTTTGTGGGCATTGATGTTCACAAAGATACGCATACAGCGGTTGGTTTATCGCCATTCGGGGAAAAAGTATTTGAAATGAAAATTAGCAACGAGACCAAGGACTTCATCTCTCTTGTTGAAAAAACAAAAGTTGAAGCAAACAAAGCCGGACTTATTCCCTCTTTCGGATTGGAAGATATTCATAGCTGGGGAGAACGGCTGTCGGCATTTCTGGTTGAGGAAGGATTGCCGGTGAGAGCCGTGCCCCCGATTCTTGTGGATCACCGCCGCTCCAAAACAACACATCCAGAGAAATCAGATTCTCTGGATGCGCAAGGGGTAGCGGAAGTCATAATCCAAAGGATTGACACGCTACCTGTCTATACATTAACCGAGGAAGCGAAAAAAGCCAAGCAAATACGGGAGATTTCATTGGAAAGAGAATGGTTGGTTAAAGAACGAGCTCGGCTCAAGAATCAACTGCATACTTTATTGCATCGGATACACAACAGCGGCTATCGAACAAAATTCAAAGATCCATTTTCTCTGAAAGCTTTACGATATTGGATGCGAAGTGTTCCAAAGGGAACCGACGACATTCTTATCCGTAGAATGAAAAGATCGGTTCATCGTATTCTTGATTTACGGGAAGAAATTCAAGAGATTGAGAAAGAGCTTGCCCTGCTGATGGATCAAGGAAAATACACTCTTGCCACCGCAAGCGGCTGCGGCACAGTCATTGCCGCCGAACTCATCGGAGAGATTGGAGATGTTACTCGTTTCCATTCTCCGGGTTCTCTTGCCAAATATGCCGGATGCGCTCCGAGAGAACACTCTTCAGGCAAGACAATCAGATGGAGGAAAACAAGGAGCGGAAATAGACGACTCAATCGCTCTTTCCACAGAATGGCTTTATCTCAAATATCGCGGTCGGGAAATGACGCGGCAAGAACATATTTCAAAAGAAAAATATCCGAAGGAAAAACAAAAGCGCAGGCCTTGGTCTGCCTGCGCCGTCAGCTCGTCAATGTTGTCTGGATGATGATGAAACACAAAAGCAAATACCGGCATCCGCAAGAGAAAACGCTTGACTTTCTCTCATAGCGGATCTCCTTCCTTTTTGCCCGCCTGCTTGGGCTTCGCCCCCAAAACTTTTCGGTGGACAGATTTTTCGGCGGACAAATTCTTTTCCTTGCCCCACCCACCGTGCGCGGA
>JBBUDY010000053.1:0-1363 GCA_038057055.1 Patescibacteria group bacterium
TTATTTTCATGTCTGCATGCTAGCAAGGTGGGGACTTTCGAAACAGAACTTGCCCAGTTTTGGGCCTATAGATTATGTCCTCGGATGGGCCGAGGATGAGCTGTAGGTAGGAGCTGGAAAGCATATGGAGGTGTACCTTGGAAACATCTAGCCCTTTCGATTATCTCGCGCAACTGCGCCCGGCAAGCTCCGATGACAGTCTCAAGAAATTGCGACGCGACCGTGGCAAGATGGAGGAGTTGATTGCTCGACTGACTTTTGCTCTGGAAGATCGCGGGGGAACGGTCGAACACCTGTTCGGTTTGCTCAGCCAACAAGAGGGCAGCACCACCGCACGAGTCAATTTCATCGCCGGACTCATCATGGGCACGCAACGGTTGGTGCCCATCGATCCCCTGGAAGTTCTGACAAAGACCGGTGCGAGTGACGAAGTTCGGCGATACGCTGTTACGGCTGGCGGTATCAAGGAAGAAGATCTTCCGGTGGATCGACTCCTTGACCCGCTTTTCGTCTTCCCTCGCACCCGTCTCGCTATCGTGGAGCGGCTCACCGACCAGAAGAAGCTGAAACGGATTGCCCTGGAAGGCGACCAGGTTGTCGGAGCCTTGGCGGTACGCAAGCTTACTTCGCCCAAGGATTTGTATGACGTTGCGGCGGGGGCAAATTATGGCACTACGTGCCTTGCTGCAATCGGTCAGATGACCGATCAAAAACTGATTCGGCGTTTTACCGAGGACCGCATCTGGATAGATACTTATCAGAAGTCTATCGCCGAGAAAAGACTGGAGGAACTCGGGGCCGCAAACTAGGGAATCGCGGGATTGAACCGCGCTCACAACAAAAATAATAATAGTGGGCGCGGTTTTTATTTTCGTTCGTGTTTAGTCGGATCGAGCTCCCACCAGAATTTTTTACCGAAGTTCTTGGCTTGGCTGCAGACGCTTTTTAAATAATACAAATCCTGCGTGGGGATTTTCTCCAGTACGGTGCCGAGATGCGCCATCGTCATGGGCGCGAGCCCGTCTTGTTTGCGGGAATAATTTAAATGTCGCTGGAAGAATCGCATCAGCTCCCCGCGCTCGGTCTGGCGCTTTCTCCCCTTTGGCGCCTCCGCCGCTTTCTTCTTAATATCAGGGAGAATATCGCGAATGGATTTCATTTCAGGTGGCCTCGATGGACGCGCCGAGTGCTTGGAGCCGATGCACGATGTCTTCATAGCCGCGGTTGATGGAGTAGACATTGCGGAGCGTGGAGCGGCCTTTGGCCACAAGCATCGCGACAAGGATGATGGTCGCCGGTCGGAGTGCAGGCGGGCAGATAACTTCTGCGGCTCGCAGATGCGTCGGGCCGGTGATACTGATGC
>JBBUDY010000054.1:0-33472 GCA_038057055.1 Patescibacteria group bacterium
ATACCGCAGGAGTGGGCGACTACTACACCATCAACATTTCATGCCCCAATTCTTATACCGGCGAGACGTTTATCGAGCCCGCACTTCTTGCGCAACTTCTACCGCGGCTCCGAGCCGTGCCGTGCACAAAGCCAGTGTATCTGAAAATGCCCATCAATATTCCATGGGAGCAATTTTCTGCGCTCCTTGCTATTGCTAATACAAATGACATTCAAGGCGTCATCATTGGCAATTTAAATAAGAACTACGACGACCTTGAGCACCCGGAGGACGCGCCGCCAGCGTTCCGCGGCGGGCTCTCTGGTGCGCCGACCTTTGCACTCTCAAACGAGCTCATTAAAAAAACGCGCGCAAAATATGGCAAAAGATTCACCATCATCGGGACCGGGGGTATCTTCACTCCCGACGATGCCATGGCGAAGTTTGCTGCTGGCGCCGACCTCATCCAACTCGTCTCCGGTATGATCTTCACCGGCCCGGGACTTATGAAAGATATTTGCAAGCGGTACGCAATGAACAACCCCCGCCGAAGCGAGGGTTGAACGCATAGACCAGCCAACCTATCCTTGTTACCAGCCGAATCGTCTGAAGACGTAGCGGCCGAACTGTTCGCAAAGGACTATTACTCCGATAACAACACCCCAGAAGCCGAAAACCAGAACGATACGGTCCATCAATCCATTTTGGGCGAGGCTTCCGGCCAGTATTCCCATTCCGAGCAGAATAGCACCATCAATCGTATCTCCGCTCTCGAGAAAGAGAGTTTGCGTAAACCATGCAATCGGTATAGTCGTGACGATCAGTGTTAACAACGCAACTACCGAATTGGAAAACGATGACGATGGTAATGTCGAACTGAAAATCCAGGCGACGCCGATAAGGGATAGGGCTTGAACGAGTACTGAAACTGCAAGGACCCAGTACCGCAGACCTCTTTTTCTCCAGGTGAGCATTGTCTGTACCTCCAGTTATCGCCACCCGAAACAGTTGTCAGATAGCTTCTACCCATCATAGTATGCCACCCTCTACCTGTGTCAAGCATTCATTGTGCGTATGAAAAATGGTATCGTACAACATATGTCTGACTCAAGACCAGTCCTCGTCTCTGGCGTGAAGCCGACCGGCGATCTGCATATCGGGAATTATTTTGGCGCGATGCGCCAACTCGTTGAGCTTACTAAAGAGGGAAAATACCGCCCCTTCATTTTCGTCGCTGACTATCACGCCCTCAACACGATGCAGGACGCCGAGGAGATGCGTCGCCGCACCCGTGAGCTCGTGATGGCGTATATCGCCATCGGCCTCGACCCAAAAGAAGTCGTCTTTTTCAAGCAATCAGACGTGCCCGCGCACACCGAGCTTTGCTGGATATTCGACACCATTACCACGATGCCGTACCTCATGCGCGCGCATGCCTATAAAGACGCCGAGGCGAAGAATAAAGAACTCAATGTTGGGACCTTTAACTATCCGATGCTGATGGCGGCTGACATCCTGCTCTACGATGCCGCTATTGTGCCGGTGGGCGCTGATCAGAAACAACATATCGAATACGCACGCGACACCGCAGAGAAGTTTAATCGTGTGTTCAAACAAGACGTGTTCACATTGCCAGAGCCCTACATCATGCCCGAGGTTGCGGTAGTGCCCGGCACCGACGGCCAGAAGATGAGCAAAAGCTACAGAAACGTCATTCCGCTTTTTGCTTCGCGCGATGAACTCACGAAAGCAGTGATGAGTATTGTCACTGATTCAAGCGGCGAGCGCCCAGAAAACGTGTACCGCATACACCGGCTCTTCAGAAGCGAAGTGAATTTAAATGCGCTCTATGATGAACACAAAGGCAACTACAAAGTGCTCAAAGAAACGCTCATTGAAGACCTCGACCGCTACCTTGCGCCAATGCGGGCGAAGTATGAAGAGCTGAAAGAAGATTCCAGTATCGTGGAAGAAGTGTTGGAGAACGGAAAGCGTGAAGCCCGCGATGTGAGTGAGCAGAAAATGGAGCAAGTTCGCAAAGCGGTTGGTGTGGCATAATAAAAATATGGAGCGAATACTTATTGGGGAGTTGTGGAAGCATGTTGGGGAGACAGTCTCGATTAGCGGCTGGGTGGATGTGAGGCGCGACCAGGGGAAAATGGTGTTTTTTGATTTCCGTGACCGTTCAGGGAAGGTGCAAGGGGTCGTGCTCCCCGCGAGCGCTGCGATAGAAATCGCAAAAGAAGTTCGCAATGAATACGCCGTCCGAGTTACTGGCGTCGTCAACAAGCGCCCAGAAAAGAATGTGCAGACGGGAAAGCAGAATGGCGACATTGAGCTTGATATCACGGCAATCGAGATCCTTGCCGAAGCGGCGCCACTCCCTTTTGATATGTCGATGAGCGGTTTCAACCTTGATCTCACGACCCAGCTCGACCATCGCGCACTTGCACTCCGCCATCCACGAGTGCAAGCGATTTTCAAAGTACAAAACGTCATTATTGATTCGTTCCGCGAGTATATGAAGAGTCAAGATTTCTTCGAGTTCCAGGCGCCTGCTATCACACCAGGAGTTGCCGAGGGCGGCGCTGAAGTGTTTGAAGTAAATTATTTTGATAAAAAAGCGTATTTGTCGCAGTCGCCACAGCTCTACAAACAAATCGTGATGACCGCCTTTGAACGCGTGTTCTCGGTCAATAAGATATTCCGCGCAGAACCCTCTGCCACCACCCGTCACTTGACTGAAGTCGTATCACTCGATGCCGAACTTGCGTTCATTGATACGTGGGAGGATGTCCGCGATATGTCTGAAGCTACTGTCCGTCATATTTTGAATGAAGTAGGGAAGCACTGCAAAGCAGAGCTCGAGCTACTTGAAACAACATTGCCAGTGATGATCGACAAAACACCGAGTCTCTCACTTACCCAGGCATTTGAGAAGCTAGGTGTGTCTGCCAACAAAGACCTGACTCCTGAACAAGAGCGTCGCTTATGCGAGATCATTAAAGAAGAAACTGGATCTGACTTTGTCTATGTATATGGGTACCCGACGCGCAAAAAGCCCTTCTATGTGTATCCGAATCCTAAAGATCCAGAATTCAATGAGGGTATGGACCTTCTCTGTCGAGGCGTGGAATGGCTCTCGGGTGGGCGACGTATCAACAAGTACGAACAGCTGATGAGCCACGTCAGAGAGTGGGGGATGGATCCCAACAAGATCTCAATGTTCCTCGAGGCGTTTAAGTATGGCGTGCCGCCTGAAGGCGGGTTCGCGCTCGGTGCCGAGCGCATGACGATGCAGATACTGGAGCTCAAGAATGTCCGCGAGGCGAGCATGTTCCCACGCGACATGAATCGTATTGATACGCTTCTTTCTGCGGAAGAACCTAGGAATGAATAGAATGAAGATTACCGTCAAAAAAGGAAGTGTTGAGGACGCACCAAAAAAGTATGTGCGCATTGCGTTTACCGAGAAAGCGAAGGGTGCGAAGCGTTTTGTAAAAGAAAGTGGGGTAGAGACGCTCGAGATTGGCGTTGGAAAGGCGTCAGAAATGAATGCGCGGAAGTTTATTGTTCTCTGTCGCGCTGTGGTAAATGCAGCGAAGGCGCATAAGTGCAAGAAAATTGCCGTTCAGTTTGACACCTTCCAGACGTTTTATAATCCGCAGGTAGCAGCAGAAAACTTTGAAATGGCAAATTTCGAATTTACTACTTTTAAAACAAGACCAAAAGAGGGATTTGATGTGGTGGAAGAAATACTGCTCTATGGGAAATCTTCACTTTCGATTGAGAAGGCATTAAAGAAAGGACAGGAGATTGGGAGAGCAGTGAATGCTTGTCGTACACTCGCGAACACGCCGGGAGGTGACATGACCCCGACACTTCTCGCAAAGGCTGCGCGAGATGCCGTAAAAGGATTACCCGTAAAAGTGACGCTGCTCGGTGAAAAAGAGATGAAGAAGCTCGGTATGGGCGCTTTACTTGGCGTTGCAAAAGGCTCGACAGAAAAGCCGACATTCACTATTTTGGAATATCGCCCCTCGACTAACGCTCGGGGCAAAAACAATAATGGTCCCATTGTTTTTGCAGGAAAGGGTGTCACATTTGATAGCGGCGGACTTAACTTGAAACCATCAACAGGCATTTATGAGATGCATATGGATATGTCGGGCGCTGCAGCAGTTATCCATGCGGTGGCGCTTGCCGCGCGATTAAAGTTAAAACAGCATGTTGTCGGTCTGCTCCCATCGGTCGAGAATATGCCCGGTAATGGCGCCTACCGCCCGGGCGATGTGCTGAAATCACTTTCGGGCAAGACTATTGAAGTGCTTGATACGGATGCAGAAGGCAGACTCATCCTCGCCGATGCGCTGACCTATGCGAAGCGCTTTAAGCCTGCGGTCGTTATTGACGTAGCGACACTCACTGGCGCGGCAATCTCCGCGCTCGGGCTCTACGCGAGCGCGCTCCTCACCCGTGATGATGCTCTTGCAGAAAAGATTTCTCGAGACGCTGAAGCATCCGGCGACTACGTGTGGCGGCTTCCGCTCTGGGACGAATATGAAGACCGTGTGAAAGGTACTTTTGCTGATTTGAAAAATGTCCCGGGAGGCTCAACCAGCCGCTATGGTGGAGCAATAGACGGAGGCATGTTCCTTTGGCAATTTGCAAAAGAGCTTGACTGCCCCTGGGCGCACCTCGATATCGCTCCGCGGATGACAGACGCACCCGGCGAAGAACTTGCAAAGGGCGCTGCCGGAGCACCCGTGCGGCTTCTCATACACTTTATAGAACACTATGCCGTTCAACATAAAAACTGACTCATACGAAGGACCGTTTGAAGTGCTACTCGATCTTATCGAGGCTAGGAAACTTTTGGTAAATGACCTCGCTCTCGCGAATATCACCGAAGACTACATTCAACACGTGCGTGCACAGACCGCATTTCCCGTTGAAGAAACAGCAAATTTTATTCAAATCGCTGCGACACTGTTGCTCATTAAATCGAAGTCGCTTATCCCCGACCTTGCATTTTCTGAAGAAGAAAATGCAGATGTGGAGGACTTGAAGCGCCGACTCGCCGCATATGAGAAAGTGCGCGAGGCTGCGCGTGAGCTTTCCCGTGTCTACGGGCGAACTGTCATGGCAGCAGAAGGGGAACGCGCGCCTGAAGTTGTGTTCGCTCCATCTCGCGACCTCTCTGCGGCGGCACTTGCTGAAGCGCTCACGCGCGTGCTTGCCGCGCGCGAAGCAGTAGAAGAATTGCCAGAAGCTCGCGTGAAGCCACTCGTCACAATCGAGGAGATGATGGACCAGCTCGCCAAGCGCGTGCAGAGCGCAATGGCGCTTTCTTTTAACGAATTTTCAAAAGAGACAAAAGAACGAATAGAAGTCATCGTCTCCTTCCTCGCCCTTTTGGAATTGGTAAAGCAGGGTGCCGTCGCCGCCGAGCAACATGAGGTCTATGGCGACATTCGCATCAGCCACACTGCTTCAACTTCTGTGCCATATTACGGATAGATATGGAAGATCTCGACAAAACAATGACGGGAAAACCAAAACGTGATTGGTGGAAGCAAGGGAAGGCATTAGACCTCTGGTCTATTCCACACTTTCTTTTCGGAATCCTTATGGGAATGTTGCCACCGCTTATCGGAATCTCGCTTCTTACTGCTCTCTCTCTTACTCTCATACTCGCGCTCTTGTGGGAACTGTATGAAAAGCTTGTTGAAATCAAAGAAACCTTTTTGAATAGTGTGTTCGACGTCATCCTGCCTATCGTAGCCTTTACGTGCATTTCACTTGTATTCCATTTCTACTCATTCCACCCTAACGACATTCTGGTCGTTGCGATCGCCATTTTTGTCCTCTACGTATTCACTAATCTTTCCGGCTGGCTCGCCTATCGTCGCCGCAAACACGACTTCTACATGCATTAAAATGTCGCTTCGATATGGTCTGAGGGGGAGACATCTGAGGATGAACAGCACGCACTCGACAGCATGATGAGGCATCAGCTACAATAGAAGTAATGCTCACACCGCCTGCTGCTGCCCACGCACTCCTCTTCGCCTCCGGCGGACCGCTTCCGAAGAAGCAACTTGCGAAACTATTGGAGATTAAAGAGTCAGAAGTTAAATTAGTATTGAAAGCGCTGACTGACTCACTCAAAAATAGCGGTGTGGTCGTCGTTGAGACAGATACTGAAGTGGAATTGCGCACGGCATCTGAAGCGTCCGTTATCGTGAAGAAGCTTCGCGAGAGCGAGCTTGCACGCGACCTCGGGAAGGCAAGCCTCGAGACGCTGGCGGTTATTGCCTACGGGACAGGGACAACGCGTGGGGAAGTCGATTGGGTGCGTGGCGTCAATTCCTCAACCTCGCTCCGCACTCTTCTTATACGTGGCTTGATTGAGGGGAAGGAAGACCCTGCTGACAAACGCCGTATCCGCTACTCCCTCACCACCGAAGCGCTTGCGCACCTCGGTATCACGCACATACGTGAACTCCCACGAGCTGAGGAATTAAGTGGGGCTGCGAAAGCAATTATCGAAGCAGAGTCCGCGGCCGCTGCGGCCGCGGAAGTCGCCGAGTAAACTCTATGGATTCTGCCGAACTCCAAAAGCTTGCCGAACGTACCCGCTCTGTGCGTGAAGCAGGATTTGGGCTCCTGCTCGCTTCAGGTGTCCTTGCCTTTTTTCTTTTTGTACCGCTCGGACAAAGCAAGTCTACTGCAGCACCCGTCACCCTAGCCACCTCAACCACCCCATACGCATTCGCTCACGTATCTATCGAAGCAACTGCAGCCGTTGTGTATGACCTTTCAACAAAGAACATACTGTATGCGAAAAACGCTGATGCGCAATTGCCTCTCGCATCGCTTACGAAATTACTCACTGTCTACGCCGCAATCGCCACGCTTGCACCGGATACGCCAGTGACCATTCCCGCAAGTGCGACCATCCTTGATGGACCGCATATCTTCAAGAAAGGTCAAATGTTCTCCCTTTTTGATCTCGCACGACTGACACTTACCGCATCACTGAACGACGGCGCAGTCGCGATTGCAGAAGCGACTGCCGAACGACAACAACTGTCTCAAAGCGCCATGCTTGCCAGCGCGGCCGCTTCCCTTAACCTCTCGCAAACATTTGCAGTCAATGGTACCGGCCTTGATGTAAACACCGCAGTTTCCGGCGGATACGGTTCCGCACATGACCTCGCAATGCTCGCTGGTGCATTAGTGGCACAGGCTCCAGATATCGCAGCGGCAACAACGTTACACACTGTGCAAGCAGTCTCGGAAGGTGGCACAACTGTCCGCGTCGCAAACACAGACCCGATAATCGACAGCATCCCGCGACTCCTTCTTTCCAAGACGGGATACACCGATCTCGCGGGTGGCAATCTCGTGCTCGTGTTTGATGCGGGTATGGGGCACCCTATCGCTATTGTTGTACTAGGTTCTTCTAAAGAAAGCCGCTTTACTGACAGTATGGCGCTCATCAATGCGACACTTGCTCACTTTGCGGGCGTGTCATCTCTCTGACGCCTATGATTACCTCGAATATCATTAAAGTGTTTATCCCTGCAACCGCAGCTTTTGCAGTAGGCATTCTTCTCGCACCGCTCTTGACGCATTATTTGTTCAAGCATCGCGTATGGAAAAAAGTGGCGGGGAAGACGGCGCTCGACGGTACTCCTGCCGTTGAATTTGAAAAGCTCCGTCATACCGCACACACCGGTACTGAGACCTCAACTCCGCGGATGGGCGGCGTGCTTATTTGGGTAAGTGTCATGATCGTGACGCTCGGCGTGTGGCTTCTTGCACGGCTCGTACCTATTCCCCTCACCGAGAAACTTGATTTCTTCAGTCGTAGTCAAACGTGGATACCTCTCCTGTCTCTACTTGCAGGAGCACTCATGGGTTTCGTTAACGATTTGCTTGACATCCATCCTTCGGGAGAACGCGGTGTACGGCTCCGCACACGACTTCTCTTCGTCACACTCGTCTCATCATTTATCGGTTGGTGGTTTTATGCAAAACTTGGCGTTGACTCACTCGGCATTCCCGGAGACGGTACGCTTACCCTCGGTGCCCTCATTGTCCCTCTCTTCGTCATCATCACCCTTGGACTCTATGCGGGCGGCGTGATTGACGGTATCGATGGGCTTGCGGGTGGAGTCTTCAGCACGGCATTTATGGCATACGCGGGCATCGCCTATTTCCAAAATCAAATAAATCTTGCCGCGTTCTCCGCCACACTTACCGGCGCGATACTCGCTTTTCTCTGGTTCAATATTCCGCCGGCGCGTTTCTGGATGACGGAGACCGGCACGATGGGACTCACGATGACGCTTGCCGTCATCGCATTTATGACCGACACACCGGGCAATGGGTACGGCGTCGCCGCGCTCCCTATTATCGCTTTCCCGCTCGTGGTTACGGTCCTTTCAAATATCATCCAAGTAACGTCGAAAAAAGTTCGCGGGAAAAAGGTATTCCGTATCGCGCCCTTGCACCATCACTTTGAAGCGATTGGTTGGCCTTCCTACAAAGTCACGATGCGCTACTGGATTATCTCCATTATCTGCGCAATTATGGGGATGACTGTTGCGCTCCTTAAAGCATCATGAAGTTTGTTTCTGGCGACCGGATGTTCTTTCTGCTTGTACTTGCTGTCGTGTTCGCCGGTCTTGCAATCTTTTCTTCTGCCGCACTTGGTCTCTTGGCGCGGGAGAGCAGTTCCGTATCAAAGGACATCATGTTGCAGGCAGGACTCGGTATCGGTCTTGGCTTCCTTACACTTCTTATTGCACGTGCTATTCCGCTTGCGGTTATACGAAATTTGGCCCCATATCTGTATGGTGCGAGCATCATCCTTACGGCGCTTGTATTTATTCCCGGCATCGGTCTCCATGTTAATGGCGCCACTCGCTGGATTAATCTTGGCTTCACTACCGTACAGCCGGCAGAATTCCTCAAAATTGGCTTTGTCATCGTACTTGCGTGGTGGCTGGCACCGAGAGCACGGCAATTGACTGGTTATAAAAACGGATTGCTTCCTTTCTCTATTATCCTTCTCATTCCGACAGTACTTCTACTCGCCCAACCAAACACCTCGACAGCACTCCTTATTATCGCGACGGGTATATCGATGTACTTTGCGGCTGGGGCTCCGTGGCGTGATTTCGGTATACTTGCTCTTGTCGCCGTTATCGCGTTCGGCACCGTCGTTCTCGTACGACCATACGTGCTCGAGCGCATCAAGACGTTTATCGACCCTTCTGCAAACTCTTTAGGAAGCGGTTATCAGATACAACAATCATTGATCGCTATTGGTTCGGGCGGACTCCTTGGCAGAGGATTCGGACAGAGTATAGAGAAATTTAATTACTTGCCAGAACCGGACGGAGACTCCGTGTTTGCTGTCTTCGCTGAAGAAACCGGTTTTGTCGGCGCGACACTTCTCCTCCTCCTTTTTGTCGCGCTTGCGGCGCGCGGCATTGTCATAGCAGGGAACTCGCGAGAACTCTTCGGCGGTCTTCTCGCACTCGGCTTCTCCTTCATTATTATTCTGCAAGCATTCATCAATATGTGTGCGATGCTCGGCATCATCCCGCTCACCGGACTCCCGCTCCCATTCGTCTCGCACGGCGGTACCGCACTTATGGCTGCTCTTATTATGTGCGGTCTTATCCTGAACGTCGCCGCGCATCGCAAGGCATAAATCCTTCAAGTTGGAGCTTATTGACTCCATTGTTCATAAGTCATACTATTGACCATATGAATACGAAGAAGGGACAAAAAACAAACACGTTTACTGCAGTCTTTCAGAAAGTGCCCGGTGGATACACGACATGGATTGAAGAAATGCCAAATGTTATATCCGAAGGAAAGACACGAGCCGAGGCTGGTAGAAATCTTAAAGATGCACTCGAGCTTATGCTTGAAACAAATCGCATCATGTCCTTCAAGGATGTCGTTGGAAACATCGAACGTTCAAACATTTCGTTTCCTGTTCATTTGGTTGCATGAAGCGCGCAAGACTCGTCGCGCATCTTTTGCGTAATGGGTGCATTCTTCTACGGGAAGGTGCGAAACATTCAATCTACCGTAGTCTTTTTACTGGCGTTCAAACATCGGTACCGCGCCATAGTGTACTGTTGATAAGCACCGCACGCGCAATCTGCAAACAACTTGGAACACCGTGGCCTCCAAAGTAACAACGTTCGTGGCCATTCTCCTCATGTGCGGTCTCATTCTCAACCACCGCAAATCTACTTAATGATTCTAAAAATTGACTTTACTATATAGGTAACCTAGAGTGAGTTCGGAAAGAGTTGTATTCTCCCACCCCCCCAACCAATGGACCCAAGGAGGTTCGCATGTCCAAGATACTGAAACTCGTCGACTCGTGTGGCGGATGTCCCCATTACGGCTACTACAGTGGCGGGCAATCCGAGTGCAGACTGGTGGATGAAATCGTCGTAAACAAGGCGCTAGTTGCGCCGTTCTGTCCGCTCGCAGACTTCCCGTCACGCCTGCTTGCCGATATGGACGCGACCATACGTTTGCTTCGTGCGCCGAATACGTATGGGTTCGTCCTCGCGTTGCTTTCGCACATCGCCACGAAACTCAAGAGGGAGTTGAGCACCGGTGGCGTAATTGACATTGCACTGAAGAACGGGACGTCGATCTTCCTCCGGCACGATGCTGTAATCGAGGTTTTGGTTGACTCTTGGGCGATAATCTTCGTCGACGGGAGCCGGCAAAAATTCAAGCTGCATCCCGACAGTCAGCCCCCACAACTCTACAAGCAGGTTACAGTCAAAGGGGAAGAGGGGGAGTACTGGCAAAAACTCGATATCGCCCCGTGACAAGGGTTTGCCTCGCCACCGCGCTCGGGACGCGGTGGTTTTGTTTTACATAAGGCAGATAGGGTATACTTTACGCATGACCATCGCGTTTACGGGGGGAGGGACGGGCGGGCACTTTTATCCCATCATTGCTATCGCCGAGGCGATTAATGATCTCGTCCGCGAGAAGCGTCTTGTTCCGCCGAAGCTCTATTATCTTGCACCAGGTTCGTTTGACCAGAACGCACTTTTTGAAAACGGCATCACCTTCATCAAGATACCGGCAGGGAAGATGCGCCGCTACGCTTCCTTCAAAAATGTGACAGATTTCTTTCTCACGATTGTAGGGACACTATCGGCATTCTTTACGCTCTTCCGTTTGTACCCAGACGTGGTGATGAGTAAGGGTGGGTATGGCAGCGTGCCGACGATACTTGCTGCGCGTCTCTTGCGTATTCCCGTTATCATCCACGAATCAGATTCAAAGCCCGGACGTGCGAATTTGCTTGCCGCAAAATTTGCAGCAAAAATTGCAATCTCATTCGATAGCGCCGCAGCCTATTTCCCTGAAGAGGTGCAAGAGAAAATAGCTCGCACGGGTATTCCTATTCGAAAGGCACTTGCCACTATAAACACTGAAGGAGCACAACAATACCTCGGACTTGAAGAAGGATTACCAACCATCCTCATCCTCGGTGGCTCCCAGGGTGCAATGAAAATTAACGAAGTAGTGCTTTCGTCGCTTTCGGAGCTCGTCCCGCTTGCGAACATCATTCATCAAACAGGACGCGCACACATCAAGGAGGTCGAGGCGATTGCTCGTGTCGTACTCTCGAAGTCTCCGAATACTGCCCACTACCATCCTATCGACTATCTTTCCCAGTCGTCGCTCCAACGTTCTGCTACAATCGCAAATTTGGTTGTCTCGCGTGCGGGCGCAAACAGCATTGCCGAAATAAGCCTGTGGGGTAAACCCGCAATTCTTATTCCAATTCCCGAGTCCGTCAGTCATGATCAACGCACCAATGCGTACAGCTACGCACACACCGGTGCCGCTATTGTGCTTGAAGAAGAAAATCTCACACCACATCTTTTTGTCTCGGAAATCAAACGCATCATGAGCGATTCGGAGCTCGAGAAGCGCATGGGGGCTTCTGCTATCGGCTTTACTGACCCAGATGCCGCACGCATCCTCGCAGACGAGGTGCTCACCATTGCGCTTACACACGAATCATGAGCATCGTTACCCGCTTCGCCCCTTCACCAACCGGTCTCCTTCATGCCGGCAATTATCGCACTGCCGTATTTGCCTATCTTTTTGCAAAACATTCAAATGGCAAATTCATCATACGTATAGAAGACACTGATGCGATTCGATCGAAGTCTGAATATATCGCGAGCATTTTTGAAATGCTTGCCTGGCTCGATCTCACGGCTGATGAAACCTACCGCCAGAGTGAACATCGACCGCGACATCGTGAACTCCTTGAGAAGCTCGTCGCTGATAACACTGCCTATGTCTCAAAAGAAACGCCGCAAGCTCCGGGGGACAGGGAAGAGGTCATTCGATTCAGAAATCCGGGTGGCACTGTTTCTTTCACCGACATGATACGTGGCGAGATAACTACTGATGTCACTGATCTCGGCGACTTCATCATCGCCCGCTCATATGATGAGCCGGTCTTCCATTTTGCAGTTGTTGTGGACGATGCCGACGAGAAAGTCACGCATACTATTCGTGGCGGAGACCACATATCGAACACCGCACGACAGATACTCATCCAGCGGGCACTCGGTCTCCCGATGCCGTTCTATGCGCATTTGCCGCTCATTTTTGACCACACTCACAAAAAACTTTCAAAACGTACTGGTGCAAAAGCGCTCACCGAATACCGCGATTTAGGTTATTTACCGGAAGCGATTTTGAATTATCTCGCTTTCCTTGGCTGGAACCCGGGTGATGATCGCGAGTAC
The DNA here is from genome assembly GCA_038057055.1 of Patescibacteria group bacterium. Taxonomy (GTDB): domain Bacteria; phylum Patescibacteriota; class Minisyncoccia; order Phycocordibacterales; family Phycocordibacteraceae; genus C7867-001. The sequence continues at coordinate 12,813 of JBBUDY010000054.1, forward strand.
CTCTCTCTTGAAGAGCTTGTTGCCACATTCGATCTTGCCCGTGTGCAAAAGGGAAGCGCCACCTTCGATGAAGTAAAACTGCTCTCAGTCAATCAACATTGGATGCGGGAGCTTACAATCGATGATTTCATTTCTCATCTGAACGAGGCATCAGTTGATGCCGAGAAACTCCGCAAAGCCGTTCCACTTCTCAAGGAACGAGCACAGACCTTCGGGCAAGCGAGAGAGATGCTTTCTGGCGAGCTTTCTTGCCTCTTTGCAGAGCCGGAGCTTGACCGGAATGTGCTCCTCGCAAAAGAGCTTCCGGACCACCCAGGAATGACCATACTAGCCCTAAAAAGCCTCTCTGAGGCCATAATTTCGCTTCCTGAGGGCGCATCCTCGGAAACAGTAAAAGAGGTCGTAATGCCGCTCGCAAACGCCGAGGAAGCAAAAGGGAAGGGGGGTCGCGGGGCAGTACTCTGGCCGCTGCGCTATGCACTCTCTGGCCAAGAACGTTCCCCCGACCCTTTCACCCTCATCTCAATACTCGGCTCTGCTGAATCTGTTTCGCGCATACGAAACGCTATTGCTATACTCGAAAGATGAGCGCGCGCGGAAGTACTTTCCTATGTTTGAGCGTTCTGTTTTTTGTGTTCATTCCTACTATCGCACACGCACAGTCAGTCGCTGAACTTCAGTCCCAGATCGATGCGAACAATCGCCAGCTTGAGTCGCTTAAAACAGAGATTGCGACTTTCCAGAAACAGCTTGATGAAATCGGTGAGAAGAAAAGTACACTCCAGTCAACTATTAGTTCGCTCGCGCTTTCTCAGAAACAGCTCACGATACAGATACAGATAACGCAAAATAAAATAGCGTCGGCTAATCTGCAAATAAAACAGTTGACACTCTCTATTGGTGATAAAGAAGCTTCAATCGTCTCCAATCAAAGCGCGATCGCAAAAGCACTCCGTAAGGTCGCCGAGAATGAGCAGACGCCGCTTGTCACGAGCATCATTTCTGCGCACACGCTCGGCGAAGCATGGAAAGTGACTGATGAGATGGTTCAATTCAACAGAGCTCTCTCAAACGATATTAAAAGTCTGCGTGCCGTCCGTACGGTGCTCGCCACCAATCGCGATGAAGTAACAAAAGTAAAAGCCGATCTTGTCGCGCTCCAAACCAACCTCACACTCCAGAAGCGTTCTGTCGATGCAAACAAAGTAGCACAGCAAAAACTGCTCGTTGATACAAAAAATCAAGAATCAAATTATCAAAAGATCATCGCACAGAAGCAGGCGGCAGAGAAATCATTTGAGCAAGAGCTTCTAAATCTGCAGAGTCAATTGAATCTCATCGTGCATCCTGACCTGCTCCCGAAAGTTGGCTCTGGCGTGCTTGCGTGGCCATTTGACAATGCGTTCATGTTCTCCTGCACGCAGCGGAAAAAAGTATTTGGAAATCTCTTTTGCATCACGCAATACTTCGGTAATACACCATTCTCAACCGCAAATGCACAAATTTATAACGGTTACGGCCATAACGCTATCGATATCGCCGCACCAATCGGCACGCCAGTCTACGCAGCGCTTGGCGGGACAGTGCTTGATACCGGAAATACCGACCTTGTGCCTGGCTGCTACTCCTTCGGCAAATGGGTGATGGTCATTCATGGTAATGGCTTGAGTACGCTTTATTCACATCTTTCATCAATCGATGTAATGAAAGGGCAGCAGGTGAATACAAAACAGATACTTGGGCTTTCCGGTATGACGGGCTACGCGACCGGACCGCACCTCCACTTCGGGGTGTATGCGACCGAAGGTACACAGATTATGACGCTCAAACAGTTCCGTGGTGCTGCGGCCGGTTGTGCAAACGCCAAAATGCCAGTCGCGACCCTCACCGCCTACCTCAACCCGCTTTCGTATCTCTAGTGCGCCAGAGGAGGAGGGAGGCGTAGGTGCGGTAGGGAGACCATTTTTCTGCTATGGCGAGTAGGGAAGTGCGGGGGGTGTTTTTGGGCAAATTATAGATAGTTTCCATTGCACGAACGAGCCCAAGATCACCTGGCGAAAACACATCCCCGCGACCGAGTGCAAACATCATAAACATCTCTACTGACCACGGACCGAGGCCCCATATCTGCATAAGTTTTTCCGCAGCATCTGTTTCAGGAATAGTTTTAAGCGAAAATAAATCAAGCGAATCATTATGAACGACTCTCGCAATTCCTTTGAGTGTCTTTACTTTTGCCCCTGAAAGCCCGGCTTTACGCAGAGTCGCGGGCCGAACCTTCATAATCGATTCCGGGGTCAAACGCCCACCACACGCCTTTTTTACCCGTGCAAAAATCGCATTGGCTGCTGCTACTCCAAGCTGTTGCGAAATAACCGTTGACACGAGTGATTCAAATAATTGTGCGCGTGTCCGTTTTGCAGATAGTTGCATTGGTAGGGAAGTGTGGTGTCGTAATGTGTGGGTATAGAGATGCGGATCGACCCGCTTCAAATGCTTCAACGCGGCAGCTTTTCTCGGCATACCGAGATACTAGCACTCTGTTGTATACTACCAATATGTCTCTCGTTGACTTGTTGAAGCTTGTCTTCTGGGCTGTAGTCTTTATTCTTGCGCTCTCCTTTTTTGGTATTTCTATTCAAGCAATTGTGAATTCTCCGACCGGTCAAGAAAATGTGCAGTATATCTCTCACCTTCTCAATCAAGCGTGGCTCTGGGCGACGTATTGGATTCGTCCAAGTGTCTAACCAGCAGTAGCCTCTAGCTATCTTCGCAAAAGATATATTGTGCGAACTATAGAAGAGCACTTCCCTCGCCTAGCAGGATACGTTGGTAACAATGTACTCATAGGCCTCGTCAACTGAATCAACCAAAACATAGAGCTTCATATCCCCTTCATCGATAGCCGCGTATTTTTTGTACACCACTTTTTCAATAAAACTAAGCAGTGGCGCCCAATAATCCTTTCCTACAAGAACAATGGGAATTTTTTGAATCTTTTTTGTTTGCACAAGCGTCACAATCTCAAAGAATTCATCAAGCGTACCAAATCCGCCCGGGAAATAGACGTACGCTTCAGAGGAATACGTCAACATCACTTTGCGTACAAAGAAATGATCGAAGCCAAATTTTTCGGTGAGGTATGGATTGTATGTTTGAGTATTCTCTAAGTTGATATTGAGCCCGACTGATGCGCCGCCCGCTTCAAATGCGCCTTTATTTGCTGCCCACATAATCCCGGCACTGCCGCCCGTCACGACTGCAAAACCTTTCTGCGAGAGTCGACGTCCAAGCTCTTCAGCGCGAGCATACGAATCGTCGCCAAGCGTCGTGCGCGCACTGCCAAAAAAAGATACCGCAAGACCATAGCGCCGAATAATATCGAACCCTTCAATAAATTCAGACATTATCTTGAACACGCGCCAGGATTCTATTTTCTTGGGTTTACAGACAAGGGGCGAACGCTCCGATGCTTCCGGCAAGGTACGTTGACCTTCGTGCACTACCTTTGCAAGCCGTTCAGCCGTCTCGTGAATCGGTCGGGAAGAAGAATTCTCTCGTGTCAGGTTATCATTCATTACGATAATTGTAACAAATTAAATTCCTTTGCAATTCGTTGCGAGAGAATAACCAGCTGCTGTTGCTGCAGCTGCAGAAACAAACCAAATCTTATTTGCTTCAGAAATGCGATTTATCCCTGTACATCCCGGGAAGTAGTACTTACTGCCATTTTTTGAAGCAACGACTTGTCCTGAAATTGTGGTTGTAGCGGGGGAGACCGAGAGAGGATTGGTTTCGAGTATCATCGTACTCCCCTGCCCTGCATCTAATCCCGTAAAATAACCAAGTACAAAACTCGCTGAGGAGGCGAGAACAAGAACAGTAATAATGAATATATCCCTAGGTACTTTAGCGATAGCACCTTTGCATTTTTCTCGTACTTCTGCTATAGTCATCAGGTAACACTATAGCAATAGTATCTGTATGGCATCAACCAAAGCTGGCGGTTCAGCGAAGAACCTTAATGATTCAAACCCGAAATATCTCGGGGTGAAGCTCGCTGACGGCGCCGCTGCGCGTCCGGGTATGGTTATCGTTCGTCAGCGCGGCACCAAGATAGAGGCTGGTAAGAATGTCCGTGTCGGTCGCGACCACACCCTTTTCTCCATTGCCACTGGCACGGTCGCCTACCGCACTCGCCGCAAAACAAACTTCACCGGTCACGTTATCTCCAAAAAAGTCGCGGACGTTGTCTAAGATTCTGCTTCAATAACAATAGAGAACTTCCCGAACGTGTCGGCTGAGGCTACTGGGATGTCAAACGTGCCGATTTCTTTTATTGGTTTCTCGAGCTTAATGACTCCTTCTGGCACATCGATATGAGCCTGCTCCTTCACTGCTTTTATAATATCCGTCTCCCCTACTGCGTCGTATAAATGATTCTTCTCATTCGCTTTCGCTCTAATCACAATCCGCGCTTCAGCAAGAGCGGCGATATTTTGTGTAAGGAGCGCGGCGTCGAGTGTCTTATAATCCACTATCTGCTTACGACGCACTTCAGCCTCTTGTTTGGCTACGGGCGTTGCGGCGATAGCCAGCTTCTTCGGGATAAGGAAATTGAGCGCATACCCGTCCGCAGTCGCAATTTCCTCGTGCGCACGTCCCACGCCCTTTACATCTTTGATCAATATAACTTTCATATTGTGCCAGACTACCTTACTAATTGCTTTGAGTCAAAAAGAGACTTTGGGCCGGAAGAGCCACTTGCCAAACTCTACAGCTGCGATATTGAATATGCCGACTCCTACAACACCGAGTAACCAGACAAATGGCAGAGGAACGGTATTCAGTGTTGCTTGCAAGAATGGCAGATAAATCGCCGCGCCCATAAGAAGAACACCCGCGACGACTCCCGTCACCAAATATGGATTGGAAAAAAATGGATAAGAAAAGATGCTGCGCTCCAGGCTTCTTACAGAAAAAGCCAGAAAGAGCGTATAGGTCCCGAAGCTAGCAAAGATGAATGTACGCACGATGTCTTCTGGAAAACCGGCACGTAGAAGCGCCCAATACAGCACGAACAAAAAGGCGCTTGTAGAAAGCCCAATAAAGAGGATGAGGAATTTCATAATCGGACTAAAAAGACCATTTTTCATAGAATGAGAATGGCGCCGCATTCCGTCTACATTTTTTTCAAACGCAAACGCAACCGCCGGAAAGCTGTCAGAGAAAAAATTCACCCAGAGAATCTGGAGCGCGTTTACGGGGAGCGCGAGACCCATAAGAAGGGCTCCTCCGATAAGGATGAGTGCGTCGGCGACCGACGAGAGAAGATACACCAACACTTTTCGAATATTATGCATAATTTGCCGCCCTTCCTCCACGGCAGCGACAATCGTCTCAAAGTTATCATCGAGCAACACTAGGTCTGCAACATCGCGTGCCACCTCGGTCCCCGAACCCATAGCGATACCGACATCTGCCCGCTTGATGCTGGGAGCGTCGTTCACTCCGTCGCCGGTCATTGCCACTACCTCCCCCATTTCTTGGAGTACCCGCACCACTCTCATCTTGTCGAGCGGAGAAACTCGCGAGATAACACGCACGGTCGAGAAACGCTTTTTCAAAGCATCATCAGACAACGTGCGAAGTTCTTCGGCATCGAGAACGCCAAGGGTACCGATATGCATACCCGCTTCCCTTGCAATCGCCTCGGCAGTCCCCCGATGATCGCCGGTCATAATCATCGTTCTGATCCCGGCCAATTCAACGCGACGTATGGCTTCTTTCACATTTGGTCGGATTGGATCGTGGAGAGTCAATAATCCTTGAAAAGAAAGCTGGGTGGGTTTTAAGTGTTGAGAAAAAATGAAGTCTCCTTGCGTTTCGATTTCTTTCGTGGCAATGCCCATCACCAATTCACCTGACCGGGCCAGTGTGTCTATCTGCGTCAGTACTTCTTCTTGCCGCAGAGGAGAAAGAGTTGAGTGTGTGATAAGAACGTCAGGTGCGCCGAGAAAAACCAAGAGATGCTTCTCGTGGTGTCGCACCAACGAAACAGAAAATTTATTGATCGCGTTGAACGGCAGAGCATTCAATAAAGGAGTTTTGCTTTTCACTTGCCCGACGATGATACCCCGAAGCGCAGCTGAACGAACGAGCGCCATCTCTAGCACTCGACCGCTCATACGCCATTCTGACGGCTGGTCTAAAGGATTCTCTATAAGTACGTTTGTATTCAGAAGCGCCCATTCGAGAATATTTTCTTCGTTCGTCCCCGTCATCGGTATGATGCGACTGAGAGCCATATTCGCCTGCGTGAGCGTCCCTGTCTTATCGGTCAGAATGATGGTCGTACTGCCGAGCGCCTCTGCGGCAACGAGCTTCCTCACGACGCCTTTGCGACGCGCCATTCTCTGTACTCCGATCGCCAGAATAACCGTCATCGCTATCGGTAATCCCTCTGGAACTGCCGCCACTGCTATTGCCACTGACGTGAGGAACATTTCCACATATGAATATCCAAGTGCAATGCCGGTACCGAAGATGATGAGTGTTAACACGCCCAAGAAAAATCCCAATTGCATGCTAAATACTCGTATCTTCTTTTGGAGCGGCGTCTCCTCCCAACGCGAGTCGGACACCAAGACGGCGATTTTCCCCAGTTCAGTAGCAGAACCAGTACGGCATACTATCGCCGTACCGATGCCTTGCGTGACCAACGTCCCCGCAAAGACCATCGAGCGCTGATCACCGAGGGAAGCCATACGAGCCGAGGGATCAACCGACTTTGATACCGGAAGAGATTCACCGGTTAAAATCGCTTCATCGACTTGAAAATCATTCACAAACACGAGTCGCGCATCCGCAGGGACGCGGTCGCCCTGCATAAGTCGTATGCAGTCTCCGGGTACAATGTGCGCTGCGTCAATTTCACGCTCCATATCGTCGCGGATAACGCGGGAGCGCTGCTTGAGATACGTCTTTAATTCTGTCAATGCCTTTTCAGCCTTAAATTCTTGATAAAATCCGAGTGCAGTATTCACGAGAACAGCTGCAAGGATAAAGAGCGCGTCGCGGTAATGACCGATAAAAAGCGTCATACCGCTCGCAAGAAGCAGAATCGCAATAAGAGGACTTTTGAATTGGTTCAAAAGGATAAACAGTCCGGAGGCCTGCTGCGATTGCTCGATCACATTAGGACCGAACATTTTCAGTCGCTGTTCCGCTTCTTGTCCGGTCAGACCGCGTTCGCTGTCTGTCTGGAGTTCTTTCATAACATCCAATAGTGGTAACGCCCAGAAAAGAACTTTTTCTAATTCACTCGCGCTCCGGATATAGTTCATAGTGCTTGTGCGACCACGCCTATTAACACGATGCCTATAAAGTTAAAAATGAATGAGAGCGGAATGAACCAGGACATTTTTATTTTCGAAAAGCCAAAGAGACTAATCCCAAGCTCGTCAGGCAGAGGAGAAGCGATGATGAGACCGCCCACAAAAAATGATACCCGTCGAAAGAGTTTCAATTTAAGGAGCATATGCACCCTCTTCCCCATGTGCCGATGTTGTAACAACTCCAGCACATGTATCGCAAACCTATCGCGAATAAACCTGAAGATAATCAGGTCTCCGATGACTGCTCCAAGCGCGCCCCACAAAGCCACCGGTATGAGTGCATTCGCTTCTGCAATTTCACCTAACGTAACAATAGCCGGCGCCGTGGTAAACACTGAGGTGAAGAAGAGTCCGGCAATAAAACTTCCTAGGAATTCCATCCCCTGCGTGGAGGTCAATAGGTCCGTCACTATCCCCGTTTGCACCAGTAGTGCGGCAACGCTAACGCTGATAATGATGAGCAGTACGTCGTGTAGCAGAAAACCATTGATGCGATTTGGGGCGCTCATTTTCACCAGTATACCAACAAATATCTCTTTTATTTCCCTGTTGTCAAAAACGTGATGGCACGCGCCATCTGAGAATCATGTCCACCCTCAGTGTCTGCTTTTTCGTACGGCACGCTTATATCCGGTGTGACACCGTTGCCCATAATCCAATGTCCGGCCGGCGTCACCCATCGCGCGACAGTCACTTTAAGTGAACCTTCACCGAGGTCAAGGAGCGATTGCACCGATCCTTTGCCGAATGATTTGAGACCAATCACCGTAGCCACGCCGTTGTCTTGCAGTGCGCCTGCAAAAATTTCTGATGCAGAAGCGGAACCTCCATCAAGCAGTACTGCTATCTTCGCACCCGCAGGTACGTCGTTGTACCCGAGGCTCGTGTGCACATTGTTCGTTTCTTTGCCGCCAAAATCTTCAGTGACAATTATCGCACCCTTTGGCAAGAAGTGGCTCGCAATATCGACTGCGGCATCAAGGTAGCCACCCGGATTGCCGCGCAAATCAACAATGAGCTTCTTTGAACCCGATGCAAGGAAACGTCTGAATGCCTGGTCAAAGAGCGATGCGGAATTGGAAGTAAATTCGAAAAGTGCAATATGGTACACACCGCTTTTCTCATCGAGCTCATCGTCTGTCTCAGGAACCTGAATCGTAGCGCGAACAATCTTAATCTCTAACAACTTACCATCGCGGACGAGCGTAAGGTCAACCGTTGTACCAATAGGGCCGCGAATCTGACTCACTGCCTTCTCGGTTGACACTCCATCAGTAGGTTTCCCGTCTATAGCAGCAACGTGATCGCCTGCGATAATGCCAGCAGCTTCTGCCGGCGTCCCTTTCAGAGGTGTGATAACTATGAGCGCTCCGTCTTTTATGCCAATCTCCATACCGACACCGCCAAAACTGCCAGATATCGCATCAGCAAATTCTTTTGATTCTTTCGGCGGGAAAAAGACGGTATACGGATCGCCATAGGAAGCGGCAAGACCCTCTATCGCACCATACACGCGCTCTTTACTCGTCGGAAGCGTAGAGGAGGCATGCGTGGTCACATAATTGGCATTGAGCGCATTCCACGCCTTCCAGAAATCCATCAGGTCGACATTCTGGTCCGGCGTTGCGTCAAGACCGTCTCCGATAAAGGGGATATGAGTGACAACGGCAGCCGTTGAGCCACCACTTCCCACAAACAATCCTGCGCCAAAGGAAAGCATGGCAATAAGCGCAAATGAAACTCCATATACCGCGACATTTTTTCCGCGGAAATATACCCCCCTGTCATTCATAAAAAAAGTCTAACATGCGATGCTTCGTCGTGCTATGGGATATGGTATCCTACTCGTATGATATTTCGGTATGAATATCCGGGCGGCGTATGGATAGACCTCGAACGTCCGAGTGTTGACGAAATTCAGCAAATCGCAGAAGAGTTCTCGATTAACGAACGCATTAAGGCGGAACTCATCTTCCCTACCCCGGCGCCGCTCGTTGCGCAAGATGAGCATATGGCGCTTCTCGTACTCCACTTCCCCGTGCATGAAGTGGAAGATGGGGAAACGAAAAACCAAGAGATTGACTTTGTCGTCGGTAGTAACTTCATTGTAACGGTACGATACGATATCGTCGTATCGCTCCACCATTTAAAGAAAATACTCGAGACACAGAAGCTTGTCGGCGACCATGCGGGAATCGCCACTGACGTCTTGCTTGAAATACTCTTTGCGCACCTCTACACCTCCACACGCGACCACACAAATCATCTTGCGAGCAGTCTTTCACATGTCGAGCGAGATATGTTCGACGGTCATGAGCGCGCCACTGTACGGCTCATATCGGATATTGGACGCGAATTCCTGCATCTGGATGCCGCACTTGCGGATCAAGAAGAAACGCTGTCTTTTTTCTTGAAGATGCTCGCCGGTCGCGGCTTCTTCGGTGCCTCGTTCGCTGAACGCTCTGACCGCATTCTCACCGAACGCACGCAGGTAATGCGACTTGTGGGAACGCATCGCGCTATCGCGAGCGAGTTGCGAGAGACTAACACCGCACTCCTTGAAGCGCGCCAAAATGAGATAATGAAAACACTCACCACGATAACCGTACTCGTCCTCCCGCTCGAGCTTATTGCTTCTGTCCTCGTATTGGATCTACCCGGAACACCGCTTAGACACGACCCGAACGCCTTTTATATTGTGCTCGCGATTATGCTTGCTTCCATCGCATTAACCGCAATCTTCTTCGCCCGCAAGCGCTGGATTTTTTGACCCATGGGGTGGCTCGCACGCATGTTCGGAAAACAGAAAGATAGCACGCGGAACCGGCCTGCGCCCGTCTTTTTCACCAATACGCTCTCGGGCTCAAAAGAACTATTTATATCGCAACGGCCTGGTATCGTAACTATGTATACCTGTGGACCAACGGTCTACGGTCAACAGCATATCGGAAATCTGCGGCCCGGCATGCTCGCTGACACCATTGCGCGTACCCTCACGGCTGTGGGATATCGAGTACAACGCGTTATAAACATCACTGACGTTGGGCATCTCGTTGGTGACGGTGATGGCGGTGAAGACAAGATGGCAGTCGGTGCGCGACAAGAAAAAGTAACACCCGAGACTATCGCAACACGATATATGAAGATGTTCATCGATAATCTTGACGATCTGCATATTGACACGAACGACATTCGTTTTCCCCGCGCTACTGAATACATCAAAGAGCAAATCGCACTTGCAAAAACGCTTGAAGAAAAAGGGTTTGCGTATTATCTCCCCGATGGTCTTTATTTTGATACTCAAAAATTTCCTAACTACGGAAATCTTGGCGGACTTGCACACGCGAGTCTTGAGGCTGGCGCACGCGTCGAAGTGGCGAGAGGTAAGCGGCATCCGACTGACTTTGTCCTTTGGCGTACTGCAAAACTCAATGATTTGCAGCAATGGGATAGTCCGTGGGGTCGCGGGAATCCGGGCTGGCACATCGAATGTTCGGCAATGATACGCTCACTCTTGGGTCAAGAAATCGATATTCATACTGGCGGCGAAGACCTTGCGCAAATACACCACAACAATGAAATCGCGCAGTCAGAAGCGGCGAATGGTCGCACATTCGTACACTACTGGATGCATAACGCATTTCTTACTATGGGCGGCGAAAAGATTTCTAAATCGCTCGGCAATGTCGTGTACCTCTCGGATATCGTTGCTAAAGGATTCAACCCGCTCGCATTGCGATACTTTTTCTTACAAGCGCACTACCGCACCCCACTCTCCTTCTCATGGGATGCACTTGCCGGCGCAGCAAGCGCGCTTGAACGACTGCAGAAAATAGCCGGTGATATAGAGGAGGAATCGAAACGCAAAAGTGCCCCATCCGAAGTGCGTATCCAATTCCTCGCCGCAATACGCGATGACCTCGCAACACCACAAGCATTGAGTATTTTATGGGACTCTTTAAAAAGCGAAGATTACACGCCCGAAGAAAAATGGGGTCTCCTTGAAGATGCAGAGGCACACCTCGGTCTCCCTCTTACCAACCTCGCCGCGGTGCCAGTACTCAAAGACACCGATATCCCGAAAGAAGTGCGCGACAGCCTCACACTCCGTGAAGCAGCGCGCACTTCTAAGGACTTTGCCGCTGCCGACCGCCTACGGAGCGAGATTGAGAACAGTGGATATCGTGTGGATGACGGCCCGAATGGTCCGGTGTTGACTAAGAGAACTCTTTGATACAATCAGTGGCAATGGCTGCCTCTGACCGCGTTCCACCCCAATCCCTTGAATCCGAGCAAGCTCTGCTCGGCGCGCTTCTCTTAAAGCCTGATGCTATCCATGATGTCTCGGACCTCATTCATCCAGACTCCTTTTACGCAGAAAAACATCGACTTATCTTCGGTGCCATGCGCGAACTTGCCGATCGTGGCGAACCGATTGACCAACTGTCTCTTTCTGCACGACTCCAAGATCAAGGTCTGCTTGAACGTAGTGGTAGTAGAAGTTATCTTGCCGAGCTCGCCGGTTCGGCACCGGCGCCCGGAAACTTTCCCCACTATGCTGAACTTGTCTCGCGTAAGCATCTGATGCGCTCGCTTATCGATGCGGCATATGGCATCACAGAATCCGCCTATGACGATGCGCGAGAAACGATGGAGGTGCTCGATGAAGCAGAGAAAAGTATTTATGCGATCGGGAATGCTTCTGCCGCACACAAGTTCACCGCTATCGGCGACAAAATCCATGAAGCATGGGAGCGTATTGAGAGATTATCTCATAAGGAAGACGGTATTCGTGGTGTCCCTTCTGGCTTCCCTGCTCTCGACAATCTCCTCTCGGGCTTTCATCCGTCTGACCTTGTGATCCTCGCCGCGCGCCCCTCGATGGGCAAGACGTCGCTTGCGCTCGATATCGCGCGCAACGCCGCCGTGCGCCATAACGTCCCTGTTGGTATCTTCTCGCTTGAAATGAGTTCAGAACAACTCATTGACCGTATGCTTGCGGCAGAGTCGTTCGTCAACTCGTGGAAGCTTCGCACTGGTCAGGTGAGAGATGAGGAGGACTTCAGCCGCATCCGCGACGCACTCGAAGTACTTTCAAAAGCTCCAATTTTTATCGACGACAAGCCGGGCAATAATATCCTCGCGATGCGCGCGGTCGCGCGCAGGCTCAAGCGCGAGCGCGGCATCGGGCTTATCGTCGTGGACTATCTCCAGCTCATGGCACCGACTTCGACCAAAGCGTCTGATTCGCTCGTTCAACAAGTGACCGAGATTTCTCGCTCGCTGAAGTCGCTCGCGCGCGAACTTGAAGTCCCCGTCATTGCGCTCTCGCAACTCTCGCGCGCAGTCGAACAACGTGGAGGGAAACCGCGCCTCTCTGACCTGCGCGATTCGGGCTCTATCGAGCAAGATGCGGACGTCGTGATGTTCATCCACCGCGAGGACAAACGCAATCCCGAGAGCGATCGGCCGAACATTGCCGAGATACTTATTGAAAAGCACAGGAATGGCCCTACCGGCAAGACTGAACTCTACTTCGATGAGAAGCGCGCGACCTTCCAGCCGGTTGACGCCTCTGGCTACGGCGAACTGGCACAAGAATTCTAATGGACCACATCGACGAACTTGCAAAAGCGCTCGCACGATTCCCCGGCATTGGACCACGGCAGGGTAAACGTTTCGTCTATTATCTTTTAAGCGTCCCTGCGGCAGAACGCGCCCAGCTCGTACAACTTATCTCTTCACTCGGAAAAGATGTCCGCCAGTGTCCTGAATGTATGCGCTATTTCAATGGCAGTTCAGCGAGCATATGTAATTATTGTTCTGATAAAACGCGCGATGATACGCAGTTGATATTGGTGGAGAAAGATCAAGACCTCGCCGCGGTCGAACGCGCCGGTACCTACAAGGGCCGCTACTTCGTGCTCGGAGGCGTGCTGACCCTCACGGGCAAAGGTGTGATTCGTGAGAAAGAATTACTGAAAGCAATAGAGAAACGAGTGAAAAATAATGTAAAAGAGATTGTGCTCGCGCTCTCAGCGACCAGCGAGGGCGAGCACACAGCAGACCGTGTGCGCGAGCTCCTTATGCCCTATCGCGACCATTTGAAAATGTCAGAACTCGGTCGCGGTCTTGCGACCGGCTCTGAACTCGAGTACTCCGACCCCGAGACCCTCCGCGCTGCCCTAACCAACCGCAAAGAGACCTAATTTGTATCGTGATTGTATTTCTGACGTTTGTAGCTTCAGCATTAGCCCTTTTTGCAGAGGGGAAATATATAGTATCGATTGTTCAAGGAAAAACTAAACCAAATTTTTCAGGCTGGCTTATTTTCACTGTTTCTATGGTTTGTGTTTTAGTTTCTGCCTATACTCTTGGCGCGCGAGATTCTCTGATTCTTATCGCAACATTCACCGGCCTACATTTCATCGTAGCTCTTTTATCACTGAAATATGGGTTCGTGCGCTTTAGCCGTGTAGATATTTTCTTTCTATTGCTCTCTGCGGCAAGCATACTGTTGTGGTTCCAAACAGAAAACGCATGGTATACGCTCATACTCAATGTATTGATCGACATGTTCGGATACGCCACTATTGCGACAAAACTCTACCGAAATCCTGGAACGGAAGATACATCCGCATGGGCAATAAGTATTGCTGCATACACTTTAAATCTAATTGTTATCGCTCGCTGGATACCTCAAGAATATCTTTTTTCACTCTCAAACGTCATTTGGTGTGGTATTATTTTCTTCCTTTCCCTTCGCACTGTGCCCACAAATCGCAGAGAAATATAACCCGCTCCACAAACTATTAATTTTTCTCCTATAGGAGAATATTTAACACGAACAGAATACGCCCATGAGGGCGCGCCACGTTTCTGCCGTCGTAACAAATAATTAGCGGCCTTGGACGAAGGTCAGTGCCTTACCTTTCATTGCGGCGCGACCGGTGCGGCCGATACGGTGGACGTAGTCCTCGTAGGTCGAGGGGAGGTCGTAGTTGATGACGTGCGAGACGGCGGGGATGTCGAGACCGCGCGCAGCGACATCGGTCGCCACAAGCACACTCACCTTCCCTGCCTTAAAGGCCTCCAGGGCCCTCTGGCGCGCACCTTGGGTCTTATTGCCATGAATGCTCTCCGCGTGAATGTGGAGGCGAGAGAGCGCCTTGGCGAGCTTCTCGACGCCAAACTTGGTACGGCCGAAGACGAGGACGCGACTGAACTCGCGATCCTTCAGCATTTCAGCAAGCACTTCGAACTTATCCTTCCCACGAGGAATACGGACGACGTCTTGGTCAACGCTTGACGGCGTGTCGCGCGTTTTGACCGAGATGATGACCGGCTGGTCGAGGAAGTCGCCGATAAGTTTTTGAATATCTTTCCCCATCGTTGCCGAGAAGAAGAGTGTGTGACGCTCTTTGCGCATCTTGGAGAGAATCGTGCGCATATCGTCGATGAAACCCATATCGAGCATACGATCTGCCTCATCAAGGACAACGGTGCCGAAGTCAGTGAGCACGAGCGCGCGGCGCTCGAGCAAGTCCTTCAAGCGACCGGGGGTGCCGATAACAAATGCGGGGTCGTGTTTGAGTTGGGAAATCTGGGGGCCAATGTTCGCACCGCCTACCGCGACCATACCGCGGAAGCCGAGCCCTTTTGCAAAACCAGCAAGCTCCTTTTCTATCTGCACCGCGAGTTCGCGCGTCGGCGCCATGATAAGCACACGCTCACCCTTCTGCTTCATCACCTTGTCGATGAGCGGGATGAGAAATGCCGCGGTCTTCCCTGTCCCTGTCGCGGCCAGGCCGACGACGTCTTGACCGAGGAGTGCGTGCGGAATTGCCTTGTCCTGAATAGGCGTCGGGTTCTCATATTTACGCGCCTCAATATTCTTTTTGAGATGCGGATTGATATCGAAATCGGAGAACTTGTGCTCGGCGACAAACACTGGTTCTGAAGTCGTCACGACCGTCTTGTTCATAAACTTAGAAATTTCTGCTTCGGTCTCACCGAACACGCCAAAGCCGCCGCGGCGTGCGCCACCGCGACTCCCGCCACGATTACCGCCGAAGCCGCCTCGTGACCCATAGCCGCCGCTTCCTCCGCGAGACGGATAACGACTTGGAGCCCCGCCGCGTCCCGCTGCCGGGCGCGGCGAATATGGGCGGCTGCCGCCACTTCGAGAACCTCCCGAAGAATTATTTCCTGACTGATGATTCCATCTTCCTACTTGCATATAATGTGTTTGCTATAAATAAAAATATCCAGGCATAAGCCTTTTTATGTAGGTCCGTTCTCGAATACGAAAAGTTAGGAGATAGAATCTATCTTCACTTTCAGGATTGGCTGGCGATGCCCTTTGCGCTTATAGTAGCGACTCTTCGGCTTATACTTCACCACCTCGACTTTCTTATCCAATCCGGCGAGAACAACGGTGCCCTTGACCTCCGCGCCCTTGATGAGTGGCGCGCCGATGGTCGTGTCCGAGCCGTTGTCGACGAGGAGCACCTCGCCAAAGACAACTGTGTCACCCTTCTTCAAATCCCCGGGGAGCTTCTCAATAACAATCGTGTCGCCTTTGGAGACGACATACTGCTTCCCACCGGTCTTGATTACGGCCACTTCCATAGTCCCGCCAATATAGCATTCTTCGCTCAAATAGACAAGCTTTCGGCTCTTGTGGTAGTCTTTCTACGCACGACGACCGTACTCTATTCCGCTCGAAAGGGCTGGGCTGGGGTCAAATCAATAGCGCATCCGAGTAACAACGTCCGGATTCACCGTCACAGAAGGAGGTGGTTGGCACGGCTTCCAAACCCGTAGCTCCCCCCTCGACCCTCCTTCTGTGGCGGTTCTTTTTTTATTCTACTTCCGTCACTGGTTTATCAAGCAGTTCAGGTTCGATATCACACAAAAGACAAAGCGGACCAGGGTCCGCCTTGAAGTTGAAACCATTACGCCGGCACAAAATTCTCAGGACGACCGACTTTCCATCCCTTGCGCCGTCGGAGCGCAGCGCCAGGGCGCTTGCCTGCTGCGCGAATCTTCTCGCGCGACCGTGCCCGTGCCGTACGAGAGCTTCGGTAAACCGTGCGAATTCCTCCGCATCGGGCAACACTTTTGCAGGCATCTCTGCCTCCTCTAAAAAACTATCGGGCTGTATTATACCATAAAACGAAAGCGGCCTTATGGGACCGCTAGCGATAGGTGATATGTAGGCGACCGAGAGGGTCGAAATGCAACTCGACACATGCCTGCTCACGCCTGACCAGTGCAACCGCCTCTAGAATCCGGCGACGGAGCTTCTCTCGGTTCTCTTTCGGGACACTGTCGAGTATCGCTTTATCAACCGTGACCCCCAGTCGTAACTGAACGTATTCCATGTGCATTGCTCCCCAGAAGACTGCGGTTAGACTTCTGAACACCTAGCAATAGTAAATATCAATTATTCTTCAGACGCAAGCGGCTTGTCTAGCAGTTCTGGTTCGATGCCGATTTTGGAGTCGCTGATACGGTAGACATCTTTATCTATCTTCCCGAGCTCTTTGTAGCCCGCGTTGTATTGCAAATTCGTCCTATTCATATAGAGTATACACATATGGCTAAAGGAGCTACAAAACTGGTCACATTCATTGCCACACAGTATAAGAGCAAACCTGTGAACGTTAGTTTTTACACTGAAAGAGGCGGAAATGTAAGATTTACCGCAACAGAAAAAGCGCCTACAAAAATGCGTGTACATTTTCGTGCACGCAAAGGTTAACAAATGGCGACCTTTGATTATCAGTTTGGTTTGACCAAACTTGTTCCCTCCAAACAAGATAATCGAGAGAAGGAAAAAGTTACAGCCTTCAGAAGCCTAGTTGAGAAGACGCTAACGCCACAGGTTATAGCGTCGTCGATTTTCCCTTCAAAAAAGGAGATTGTTGTTTTTGTCATACAATTTTTCTTGAGTAAGAAAGAATATGATACTCGGGACGTAGATAATATGAGCAAAACGATTCTGGATTGCTTAAAAGGAAAGCTCTACATTGACGATTCACAGGTGAGAACGCTTTTGATAACTAAAAAGATGTCCCCGAAAGTTCCTACCAATTTCGTCTTTGTAGGTGTCAGGGAGCTAAAGGGAGAGACTGACATAGAAGTCGTGTAAACAATGCTCTTACAGCAAGCGATAACTCTCTACCAAACTTCAATAAAATCATCTTGAAGCTCTACAGCTTTACCGAAGTCCTAACTTTTTCCCAGGGTATAAATTTTTTGCTTTTATTGAGCTTTATCAACCGCGCAAGTTCGTGCCCATCTGGTTCGTTTTCTGATATTTTTTCTATTGTATAAGTTTTCATTCTAGTTCAGTCAGCGGTTTGTCTAATAACTCGGGTTCGATGCCGATTTTACTTTCGGCGATGCGGTAGACGTCTTTGTCTATCTTGCCGAGTTCTTTGTAGCCCGCGTTGTAGTGCGAGATGCTCGTGCCGAGCGAGACCCCAAGCTTTTTATAAAACTGCTCATAGGCGGCGACGTGCTTCCCCAGCTCCCCTACCCTTTGCTGAATCTCTACTGCTTTCTCTTCTATTTTGAGCGCCTTCAATCCCTGCATCACGGTCTGCAGATATGCGAGGAAAGATGTCGGTGAGACGATTATCACCTTGTACTTCCCTGCCGCTCTTTGTATTAAATTTTCTTCTTCACCACCACCGACTTGGTTAGTGAGGAGGTCGTAGTAAATACCTTCAGATGGGATAAACATAAAAGCGAAGTCCATCGTGTTCTCTTCAGGCCGGATATACTTCGCGGTCTCTTGGATGCGCATCTTGAGATCAGTGACGAATGCCTTCTCTGCTGTCGCTCGCTCGACACTCCCCACTTGTGCACTCACGAAACGGTTGTAGTTATCGAGTGAAAACTTGGAGTCAATCGGCACAATCTTTTTATTCACAAACACCACCGCATCGACTATCTCGCCATTTTTAAACGGATACTGAATAGCGTAATCCTCGGGTGACATTACGTTTTTCAAAACAGTTTCCAAATAATACTCACCGAGAATTCCCCTTTGCTTTGGATTCTTGAGCAAGTCCTGCAAAGATTGCAATTGTTCGGCGAAGCCCTGCGTCATTCGCCCAATCTCTTTCACTGACGTCACTTCTTGCGTGATCTCTTTTATCAAGCGTGCTGATTCAGAAAACTGCCGATGAGAATTCTCTTGCATCGCCTTCGACGACTCTGCCACGCGCGCATCAAGTGTGCGCTCAAGGTTCTGGAGTTGCTGTTGCAGAAGCACCATACCACTTCCCTCTTCTTGTGGAGATTCTCGTCGGCGAAATATGAAATAGAGTCCGACACCCTGGACGAAGAGAAGTGCGAGCACGATGAGAGCAACGGTGAAAATACTCATACCAACATTATACAGGTTGTAGGTGATAGGTTGTAGGTTCTAGTCATGTTAGTCCGAGAGCGTGGTATTCTATATTTACTATCCCCTATAACCTATCAGCTATAAGCTATTTTATGATTCACGAAACGTTGAAGAAATCTATCCCCGACGCCCTCCGGGCGCATGATGAAGTACAGCTCCGGACGCTCCGCTCACTCGTGACCGCGATGACAAATGAGGTCGTCGCCAAGAAGCGCAAACCTGATGAATTCCTCACCGACGAAGAGGCACTCTTGGTGTTGAAACGCGCATCGAGCCAGCGCAAAGACTCTATAGAGCAATTCGAGAAGGCATCTCGCAACGAGCTTGTCGAGCCAGAAAAACTTGAACTCGCTATCATCGAGTCATACCTCCCTCAGATGATGAGCCGTGAAGAGATTATGCCTATCGCGAAGGCAAAGATGGCAGAACTCGGCATCTCCAGCAAGGCAGACGCCGGCAAATTCACCGGTGCCTTGATGAAAGAACTCAAGGGCAAGGCCGATGGTGGCGACGTCAAAGCAGTGGTGGATTCTCTCCTTGTGCAATAGTGGCTATTGACCTACAGGAAGCTTTTCTGTCATACTTTTGTTATGTTCACCAATATGGAGCGTCTTATGCAAACAGACACTACTGCGGAG
Source organism: Patescibacteria group bacterium (assembly GCA_038057055.1). Lineage (GTDB taxonomy): Bacteria > Patescibacteriota > Minisyncoccia > Phycocordibacterales > Phycocordibacteraceae > C7867-001. The sequence goes on from JBBUDY010000054.1 coordinate 32,270, forward strand.
GGTGAAAGAAAACTCGCGGAAGACAGAGTCGCGAGTGCAAGGCGAGTCGCCGAGGCAGAAGCAAAAATGCACGCGATTCTCGACAAGAACGTGCGGCCTCTTGGAATCCTTTCCGAGCCGACACAGACTTTGAAGGATCTTCTTGAGACCGATGCTGCAGTCAGGATAGCGCAATTCGGGGCCGCCGCGAAAGCACGGGGTGACGGAAACGTGGATTAGCCATCATCCAAGTATTGAAGGACAAAACGGCCGGTGGCGACACCGGCTTTTTTTTGTTATAAAACAATCTACGGCCTCATCGTCTAGCGGCTAGGACACATCCTTCTCAAGGATGGAGCGGGGTGAGCTTGGGATGGGACCCAAGCGCAAGACCGGAACGCGACGGCGTGAGGTGGGGTCGCGCAAATTTTGAGTACAAAATTATGTGTGACCGATTCCTTGGAATCGAACAAAATGTAACTTATACTTTCTCAACGGCCCTATCGTCTATCGGTTAGGACACATCCTTCTCAAGGATGGAAGCGCGGTTCGATTCCGCGTAGGGTCACAAATAGACACAAACACCTGCCCTGCGGCAGGTTTTGTGCTTTTTGTGAGGCCACAGCGATGTTGCATTAGCAGATGCAACCGCGAGGCGAGGTCGAACAGTACTTACGTAATTTGCGAATGCCTGGAGCAAATTACTTAGTGACTGGTGACCACTAAAATTCGCCTACTTAAATGTATAAAATAGTTAGACCCCACATCAAGTGAGGTCGATACGACGAACAACTATTTTCTGTTGCAACTGCAACTTCTGGGGAGTATTCCATGAGATTTTTCCTTTCCAAACCAAAACGGCGTACAGACTAAGACTCCAGCTGATTCAAGAGAGAGCTATCAAGAGCTCAACTTCTGTGACACAATCAGGGTCGAATGGTCCCCAAGCCTGTTCCGCGTTGTAGGTGTGAGTAACACCTGTCGGCGGTTCGTCTTGCGGGATAGCGCGAATGTCGTTTCTCTCTTCGAAACGCCAACCGAATGCCCACCAACGTCCACCAATGCGGCAAAATTTTTCATCGCCGCGACTGAAGTGTTCAACTATCACGACGCCCAAACCGCTGTCGCTCATGGCAACTCCTCATCAAAGATCGAAGCCCGAGGGATTCGCCTCCGGATACCTTTGAAGTAGTACACAGTTAGACTGAATGTATGTGCGAAATT
>JBBUDY010000055.1:0-2299 GCA_038057055.1 Patescibacteria group bacterium
CGCGCTCCTGGTCTAATATTCGTTTGCGCCCGGTGCCTTTGCAAATCTTGCACTCAACCACAAGATTTTTATTCACCGGCCTACCCCCGCGCTTGCGCTTTCGTTTTCCGCTGGCCGGTTGTTCGCCTTGTTCCACGGGGAACTGAAAACCACGGCCCAGGCATTCAAAGCAAATATGCGGGTGGATAATCTCGACCAAGGCCATCCGGCACATATTGGTAATGAATCCCGGACGCGGCAACCGCCAGCGCGCGCGCGCCACGCCGTCAACCACGCGCTCCAAGGCTCCGCGCTCTATCGCCTCCACCAAGTACGTTTCCATATCCGGCAGATAGTCCCGTTGATCCGCGTACTTGATGCGCGCCAGCAGCCGCGCGCCCTTGTGCGTGACCAGGGACAGCGCCAAGATCACGTCGCTACGGGTCAGGCTATTGAACCCGCGTATGCTGACCTCGAACCCCCCTGACTTGGCCGTGAGCAATCCCAGGATTTCCGCCGCGCGTTCAGGCTTCATTTGTACCAAGTCACCGATGCGACGCGATGCTTCGCGCCGCTTTTCGCGTTTCCTTTCCGTGCCGCCATCCGTGCCTTCGCCAGCCCCAGATGCTTGCTAATCAAGAGCATTCCGAATTTGAAGCAACACACCGTCCAGAATTCTTTTTTCTTCACGAGATAATCTCCACGGTAATGCCGTGCACCGCTTCCACTAATTTGCGCCCGGATTTCAGATACGTCGGTGTTTTCTTGTGACAGGGAACGCAAAGCGTCCTGCCGTTTGATATATCGAGACGCAAATCAGGAAAGAGCGCGAATGGCTTTATGTGGTCGGCGTGCAGTTTGCCGCCACGTACCCCGCAATCGACACAAGTGAAGTTATCTCTTGCAAAAACAGCCGTGCGCCAGTTTTTGTACTGGTAGCTGGATCGTATGAGCGCATTCTTTGATGTTTTGCCGCCGCGCCAGAACGAGGATTTGTCGCCACGACGACTAAGTGACATTCGGGATCGAGTGTCATCGCTCAACGACCAGCCGGAACGGCTATGCCCTCTGTTTGCCGCAGCTATCTTTTCCCGCGTTTCCGGTTTAAGTTTTTTGCCGCGCATCCATGTTCCATAATGGCCGGCTTTTGCGCTCACCCGTAGTTTCTCACGATACAACGGGTCTGCCGTGCAGCATTTACTCGAACAGTAAACTCGCCGCCGCCATAAGGTGATGCTTTGCCTGGTCCGCTCATCTTTTTCCATCGGCCTATGAAATACATTGCCGCAATGGCGACAGATTTTGGTGGAGGATGGCACGGTAATCGAATTGATCCAGTAAGATTCGGTCATCGTACAATTTCTATTTTGATGTTCCACGCCGCCTCCACCAATTTGCGCTTCAGGCGCGACAGCGCGTTGTCCTGTCCCTTCACATCTTCGACGTGTACCCGTCCTTTCTTGTCGTGATAACGAAAATCAAGAATCACCGTGCAAATGTGTTTGTCTTCCTCGCCGCTCCAATCAATGCTGTATGCCGGATGCACTTCAAGCGCGCTAATCGCGCGCGCTTTTACAAGCAGGCAAAGCTCGCCATACCGCTTGTGTTCGGCCAGCGAGTCGAAGCGATACCCGTCCTGCGTCGCCTTCTTGGCGAAATATTTATTGCGTTTCACCGATTGCCTCGCGCGTCCAGGACTTCCGTTCGCTTCGCCTCGATCCATCGCGCCTTGTGCGCGCGTTTCTTCGCCATGCGTTTTTCGTGGCGCGCTTTACGCGCCGCCGCATTGCGCTGGTCGCGTGCGGTCTGCTGGTACACCTCGCACCGTTTCTGATTGCGCCCGTGCTTGCGGGCACCGCCGCCCTTGACCGCCATCAGTCATTCACCGGCTGGTACGACGCAGGCAGATATTTCTCGATGCCCTTGTCAGCAGCCCAGCGATACAGTTCTTCCGGGGGAAGGTCGCCAAACGAATTGATGCCCAGGCTCGTTCTCGTTTTCTCCCACGCCCAAGCGGTTACATAATTGCCACGCTGGCGCTCCCACCACTCACGCGGTTGCAATGCCGTCTCGCCTTCCGCGTGCTGTCGCCGGTGCTCCGCGTCCGTCAGCGGGATGCAGGCATATTCGGGCTTGTGGGCCATGCCGGCGTCATCGGCCCGCCGGACATGCGCGGCAACGCACCGACCCTCGCCGTTGATCCATTCGCTGTAATCCCCGGAATAGGCCGACGTGCGGCGCTGAATCCATTCCCTGAATTCCTCGTCCGTGCCGATGGCTTTCAGCACGTCCAATACTGTGAAGAACCCTGACAGGCGCA
>JBBUDY010000056.1:0-6802 GCA_038057055.1 Patescibacteria group bacterium
ACAACACCACGGGCGGTATTGCGTGGGTCGCAACTTCGACGAGCGGGGGAGGTGGTTGGGCGGGCACCTCTCTCACTAAAGGGTACTTTATTGTGGGAGACGATTCAGGCACCACTCAAGCCACTTCCTCTGTCTTTGTGAGTTCGACCGGAAACTTTGGTGTAGGTACTACTTCTCCATATTCACTTCTCTCCATCGGCGGGAATGTTGTTGTTGGAGCATCTGCTGCAGGCGGTACACTTGGGAGCCTGTATCTCCCCGCCCTTGGTACCCCTGCAGGCACCATTATCGCCGTCGACCCGAATGGAAAAATCATCGCCACCACCACCTCTGCCGGGGGAGTGACGTCCGTCTCTGCCACTTGGCCCGTCCAGTCAACCGGTGGCGCCACCCCGACCATCTCGTGGAATGGAATCGCCACTTCTTCTCCGCTTGCCGCCGGTGCCGCTGTCCTCTATGCCACCGGCGTGAATACGTTCGCAAGCGTCGCCACCACCTCGCTCTCCGTGAATAACGGACTCACCATCTCAGCGGGGAATGGATATCTCGTCGGCGGGGGAAATGCAACCATCGGTCTCGCGGCTCTCGGCAGCGCCGGCGTTCTCGGTGCAGTCACCGCAACTACGCCAACCGTACAAGCCACCTCCACACTCTATGGAGTTTCGACGGGAGGAAAGGTACTTGGCTGGGACAACACCACGGGCGGTATTGCGTGGGTCGCAACTTCGACGAGCGGGGGAGGCAGCGGTACAGTCACAAGTGTCGATGGTTCAGGGGGAACGACCGGTCTCACCTTAACCGGTGGAGCAATTACAACATCGGGCACACTCACTCTTGGAGGAACGTTAGTGGTAGCAAATGGAGGCACTGGCGCCTCCACTCTCACAGGTCTTCTACAGGGCAACGGCACAGGCGCAATCACCGGCATCACCGGCATCGTTGGCCAATTCCCGTACTACAACGGCACCAATACTCTTCTTGCTACTTCCACGCTCTACCTCGCCGCCTCGGGCAACATCGGTATCGGGACGACGTCACCGCTTTCCAAACTCGCTGTCTCAGGAGGTGTCAGTATTGGTGCCGATTACAACATCGCCGCACCTACCAATGGTTTGTCTGTACAGGGCAGCATTGGTATTGGAACCTCGTCTCCATCGCGTGTGTTAGATATCATCGAGCTCAACAGCGTCGCACAGCTGCGTCTTTCAAAAAGCTCATCATTGTATAGTGAATTAACCGTTGATGCTTCCGGATATCTGCAGATATCAACGACGGGAGGGAAAATAAGTATGTTAAATGAAAATCTCTGGGTATGTGAGCTCGGTGCGTGTCCAGCGCTCACCGCCACTTCCACTTCCGGTAACATCTTTGTTGAAAATGCTGTTACCTTCGGCAATGGATTCTCAATGGCTTCGACCAGCAATACTGCGGCAAGCGAGTTAGGTCTGTATGATGCCCAAGGTGGCCTAATTATTATCTTTGATAATCAATAATCGTATGGAACAATTCTCGTATGAATTAGAAGCATTGAAAGGGGTCATCATTCGTCCGCTCATAGTATTTGTACTCCTCGCGACGGCACTGTTCACAATAGGGACTCCGCCGCTCGGGACACAACTCTTTCTCTCCGCCAAAGCTTTTCTGATTCCAGCAGGTGTCTCGATGGTGGTACTCGGGCCGTCGACTGCCTTCGTTGCACCACTGTTGATGGTGGTGTTGGTGGCGCTCCTAGCGACCTTTCCTTATATGGTGTATTCGTTTGTACGATTCCTTACACCGGCTCTCCGAGAGCGCGAGAGGCGAGTTCTTCGTTTCGTCGTAGCCTCCTCCCTCATACTCTTTTATCTTGGATGTGCGCTCGCTTACTTCATCATTATTCCCGAGACCTTCTCGATTCTCTATTCGTTCGCTATACCGCTCGCGGTTACGCCGTTTTTCTCTCTCGATGCGTTTATTTCTTCAGTCTTTCTCCTTACGCTCGGTGTTGGAGTCCTGTTCCTTCTACCCGTCGTGATGGTCCTGCTTACCTATATAGGTGTACTCCCGCAGACCTTTTGGTTTACACACTGGCGTGGGGCCGTGCTCGCCGCACTCATCTTTTCTGCCATCATCACGCCAGACGGCACGGGTGTTACTATGCTCTTTCTATCGGCACCTCTCAGCGCGCTCTATGTTGCTGGTGCGCTTATGTGCAGGAGGACTGTTACCAGCTGATAGTATACGACCATGAAATCTCTCATTCATTTCATCACCTATAACAATGCCGTTCCGCTCGCACTCGGCATCTTATTTCTCGGAGCGGGGGGAGCGCTTGCGGCGAGTCCGGAGATACGGCACGCCGTATACGCGACTACAGAAATCGTTCGTGTCGTAGATAATACACAACTCCTTGCGACAAATATTGATGCATATCGTTTTAATCTAAGAGTGAACAACGTGAATGAAGACGATACGAATTACTATGTGGACTACTCATATACCACGCTTGCTGTTTCAGATGGCGTATGGCGCGACAGCCCAAAGAGTAACCGAATGAAGATTTCAAAGAGATCTGTGACTGGTCACGACCTTGGTCTCTTTGTCGCCGAACAGATAGGACAGGTTATCAATCAAGAGACGACAGACCTCAAACAAGTACAGAATGCAGAAAAGACAAAAGGCATAACGCCGAAGGTGGTCGCTGTTGAATATTCTGGCATTGTCGGCAGAATGTTTGATACAAAAGAGAAAACTTTCCCGGGCTATGTCCCGGTGGTAGTGCCAGTCGTACCAGCTCCGCCAGAAGTAGCGGTGGTGAGTCAGGCGTCAGAAATGGCCGCTGTTGCCGCTACTGATGCACAAGTATATTCCCAAACACCGGTAGCACCTCCACCACCAGTAGCTCCCTCGCCGCAAGACATTCGCACGATGATTGACGAGGCGATTAAGGCGTACCTCGCGACTAAGACCGCCGAGACCGTTGCTCCAACTACGCCAGTTCCCGATGTCCCTTCACCAAGCGTTACTCCGCCCCCTACCGCGACCTCAATCGAAGAACTCTCACCTTCACCAACACCCCCACTCGAGCCGCCAATCGAACAGCCACCCCCGCTTCATTCTGATGTACCGGTTGATGAACAACCTGCGCCACCACTGATCGATACACCACCCGAATTACCACCACCGATTGAGCCACCGGTTACCGATATACCATTACCACTAACAGACACAGCATCTTCAACCGACGCTACAGCCCAATAGGGGATACGAGGGTGGATAAAACAACTTGCGACACCCCTAGTGCTTGCTATAATTAGCACGCGTTACTCGCATAATCCTATTACTATGTTTGGACTCGGATTGCCGGAAATCATCGTCATCATACTCGTCGTGGCGGTACTCTTTTTTGGAGGCGGAAAGATTGTCGACCTCGCCCGGTCGCTCGGTCGTGCTACGGGAGAGTTTAAGAAGGGTAAAAAGGAGATGGAGGAAGAACTGAAAGAAATGACAAGAGAAGATACAAATATAAAGGAAAGTTCGAAGTAGATACTCGCGATATGAATCAGGAGAACGTCATAAATCTTCGTCGACGGAATTTGATAAAGTTTGCCGTATTTGGCGCTCTCGCCTTCGTTGCCGGCAAGCTCTTCGAGCCGCTAAAGAACACATTCCAAGGCGATAAGGTGCTAAGTGAAAGGACGTTTAACGATTTTACTTTTACCGAGACAGGGAAACAACTCAAGGTTGCCGATAAAAGTGGCAATGAGTTATTAGTGTTTGAAAAAGGCAGTTTCTAACGATTATGGCTATACGTATCTCCAAGAACAGAATTGCACTTCAAGGAGTTCGACTGGACGAAGCCCAAGGGTCATCTGTTGCCTCTGCAGGAACTACTTCGGACATTTGGGTCGTTTCGGGGAACACCATTCACATAACGGGTACTACCACCATGACAGGACTTCCAGCCGCTCCTCAGGCCGGAGTGTGGCGTCGACTTATGTTTGATGGGGCGGTACTGCTTACCAACGGAGCAAACTTCAATGTGCAGGGTGGGGCCAATTACACGACGTCGGCAAACGACATTGTGGATGTGTATGCAGATACGACCACCAAATTTTATTTGTACCTCCGTACAAAAAAAGGCCAAATCGGTTTTGTTTTTGGCGACGGAACAAACGTCATTACCACTGGAGAAAAGAAGGCAGTACGGGTTCAGGCTCCGCGCGGCGGTACAATTACTGGTTGGACGGTACTTTCTCTCGACGACACTTCCGGGTCCATCTCACTGGATATCTGGAAAGATGTGTATGCGAACTATCCTCCGACAGTCGCCGATACGATTACTGCCGCGGCGAAACCCTCTATAACAACTGCCGTCGGAAACACATCCACCACGCTTACCGGGTGGACAACGGCGATTGCCCCCGGAGACGTGTTTACCGTGAATGTTGATTCCGTCACGTCGTTTAAATCTATAGGATTATATCTATATGTTACGTGGACATAAGATTATGAAAATAGCAGTTGGAACTAGATTACAGGAATTCACACAACCAGAATCAATGGGTGTAGTTACCGACACTCTTTTTGTAAATTGCTACTGGCCCAAATTAGACAGACCTACAAGAATCTTCGCTAGGGGTTCTTCTGGGATTAAAGTTATGGGGACTACTCCGCGCAACGTCTGGTTCCCGGATGATATAGAGTTTCTTGATTATTACCCCGATGCCCTGTATCCCGCAGAGCTTGCGGTAAGGGTTGCCTTCCCGGGCAATCGCAGTGGTCTCGTGAATCTATCATCATCAGAATCTCAAGTTTGGTGGGATGCCTACAACGAAGCAGTGAAAGGGTTACATTCCAAAGCAACGATAATAACGACACGCCGTGACTGCAACTTTCTGCGACATCGAGAGGAAGTCTCATGTAGAATGGTAACGCTCGCTAATGACAGCGTGGATGGCGACACGATCCTTCGCAAAGGGACGCAGGTCACGAAGACCGAGTACGATGAATACATCGCTGAATTGACTCCGCATGAATGCGTATGCTTGGTGGGCGGTAAACTGGACGAAACTGACTTGCGTGCAAACAAGGCATTCCTGCATGTCTCGACGCAGTTGCCATTAATCTGATATGGCAACTCTTTATGTATCCACCGGAGGAGCTAACACCAATTCTGGCTGCACTGACGTCGCAGCGGGGCACGCCTCCATTATTAGCGGTTCTGCGGCTACGAATGTTGGAACGGTAGTCACTCTCGACGGTTCCCCGGATTTGTCGGGGCTGATTACCAGTGGCGCTACGCAGTCTTCGATAAATTTGTCTGGCGCGACGAATGCGAACAAGAAAATATTCTGGATTTCCGCATTTGATGACACAGCCAACACAGTGACTGTTGATACGGCGCCTACTGGCACACTAGGGGCGTGGAAAATAGGCGGACAGTGGACCGTGCCGGCGAGCACAGGCATGTCTACGATTGATGCAGCTACCACGTTCAGGGCAGGGGACACAATCATTTTTAACGACTCCCCAGTGTCTGCTTCACAGGATTTCTTTACTGCGCGAGCCGATGGCACAGGAACCGCCGGACCGATTACCATAAAGGGTAAAACTGGTGTTCGTCCAGTCATTACTGTTACATCAGTAGACCAGTGTTTCGAGCCGGGAAACTTTGACCTATGGAGGTTTGAGAATCTTGAATTTGCGCAGACAGGGGCAAGCGGCACCGTAATAATGGGGGGTGACACGGCCACCGCACACACGTATTACAACATCAAGATTTCAGATGGAGGCGGTGCCGGCATCAATATTCAAACTAGCCACAGTAGAGTTCTCATGTCTGAAATATCTGGCGTGGGCGGTGACGGCATTCTCCTTAACAACAACGCCAGCTTCGGTCTATTTTATGGAAATTATATTCACGATGTTGGCGGTGATGGTATTGATGGGTCAGCCAATGGTATGCACTCAACGTTAATAAATAATATTATTGATTCGGCGACAGGAAGGGGCATATATCTCGGCGGCTCCTACACATCCGCCACAAATTTCATCACCATCAATGGAAACACAGTGTATGGCTGTGGAGATAGCGGTCTTGAAATCGCGGATACTGATGCGATGATGACGCTCACCAATAATATCTTCAGCCAGAACGGCAATGCAGCAGGAAGGTACAATGTCGAGTGGACTGCTGGAACGGCCCAAATTATAAGTCTCCACGGCTGGAATGTGTTCTATCATTCTGGCGGTGGCGGCGGTGCGAATTTGCTCAACCTCACTGTCAATGCGCAAGTGGCGTCGAGCGAGTTCACGACCGACCCAGAATTCACGAATGCAGCGGGTGGGGACTTTTCGATAAGTTCTACAAGCCCCGCAAAAGCCGCCGGCTTCCCCGGAACGTTTCTCGGCGGCAGTACGGGCTACTTAGATATCGGCGCGGTGCAGAGGCAGGAGTCGAGCGGTGGAGGAGGCATAGCAGGATACGGCTACACTGCGTAGTTACCAAAACGACCCCTCGATACTTGCTATGCACTCCCGACTGTTGCTTCAAGAATGGAAAGGAAGTACGATGGCGCGATAGTCGGGAAGACATTTAACAAGATACAAATAATCCTATGATGCAAACATATAACATGAGGCAGTTGACCGGCAAAGCAAAGGTTTTTACGATTATCGGTTCTCTTCTCACAATCGGTTTTTTTCTGACGGCGTTTCCATCCCTTCTATTTAATTTATCTGTTCCGCGCGCGAATGCGCTAGGCACTCCCGTCAATTTCGCCACTGACACCTTTACCGCCGCGAATGGAACGCTCCTCCA
>JBBUDY010000057.1:0-1710 GCA_038057055.1 Patescibacteria group bacterium
TTACACGGACCCCTATACCTCCCTCTGGATTGACAACTGGAGCGCGTCGAATTCGGACTCAGGGACGACCCCTCCTCCCGCAGACACCACCCTGCCCTCCGCCCCGACGAACCTCGCCGCCACCGCAGTGTCCACGTCACAAATCAATCTCTCCTGGACCGCCTCAACAGACAATGTGGGAGTTACGGGATATAGAGTGTTCAGAAGCGGAATGCAGATTGGGACATCGACAGGTATAACGTATTCCGACACCGGACTCACTGCCTCAACAACCTACTCGTATGCTGTCGCTGCGTTTGACGCTGCAGGGAACACCTCAGTCCAATCAAACGAGGCGAGTGCGACGACGCAGAGCGCTACCGTACCTCCCCCCTCCGGTTCCTTCACCTTTACTGCAACAGGAGACATTGGTGCTACCGCCGCTACGACAATAACTCTTCAAAGCATGGCCGCCCAAGGAGGAGCATTTTCGTTAGCGCTTGGCGACTTGAGCTACAATCAGCTCACTCCCGAAACAGCATGGTGCGATTATATTAAAGGTATTTTTGGTCAAACCTATCCGTTTGAACTTGAGGTAGGGAATCATGAGAATGGCATTGAAGCCGGTGGACCGAATGGCTATATTGAGAACTTTGTTCAGTGTTTGCCCGACCGTCTCGGTGCCATTGGCACCTATGGTCGTCAGTATTACTTTAACTATCCCGCAATGAACCCCATTGCTCGCTTCATTATGCTTCCGGCCGGTGAGAGCGCAATAAGCGGCGGTCCGAGAGTAAATTATGAAAACGGCTCGGCAGAGCAGCAATGGCTCAACACGACGATAGACGAGGCGCGCGCTTCAGGCATCAAGTGGATTATTGTCGGCATGCACATGCTCTGTCCTACCATAGGCGAAAAAAGTTGTCAGACATGGCAGGCGTCTCCCGGCCCCGACCTGTTTAATTTCTTGGTCAGTAAAAAAGTAGATCTGGTATTACATGGCCACGACCATAACTATCAGCGCAGTAAACAATTTGCTTTAAGCGCATCTTGTCCCTCTATTCCAGTGCAAAGTGACGCCACGCCAAATGCGGTGGCAGACCTAAACTGCATAGTTGATAGTGATGATTCTCTCACAAGAGGGGCTGGCACAGTCGTCGTAATTTCGGGTATTGCGCCAAACTATCTGTGGCCCGCCGACATCAGTTGGAGTGACCCCGAAGCGCCATACTTTAAAGCCGCTCAGAACAACAACTACGGTTATACAAAAGTAACGGTGTCAGCCAGCCAGCTCACGAGTCAATTCGTACCTACCGGCACTCCCCATGACACCCCCACTACTTTCTCTGATGTTTTCACCATCTCAGACTCAGGGACGACTCCGCCCCCTGGTGACACCACCCTGCCCTCCGCCCCGACGAACCTCGCCGCCACCGCAGTGTCCACGTCACAAATCAATCTCTCCTGGACCGCCTCAACAGACAATGTGGGAGTTACGGGATATAGAGTGTTCAGAAGCGGAATGCAGATTGGGACATCGACAGGTATAACGTATTCCGACACCGGACTCACTGCCTCAACAACCTACTCGTATGCTGTCGCTGCGTTTGACGCTGCAGGGAACACCTCAGTCCAATCAAACGAGGCGAGTGCGACGACGCAGGCGGCCGGAGTTGCTCCCGTCAATTTCGCCACTGACACCTTTACCGCCGCGAATGGAACGCTCCTCCA
>JBBUDY010000058.1:0-11358 GCA_038057055.1 Patescibacteria group bacterium
CCACTGCTGGAAAAAAGAATGGAAGAGCGTCACTCAGGGGTGTGAGTAGTTACCCCCTAAAGCTTCTCTTTCCATTTCTTCTCTTGCCGCACCAGTTTAGATACGTCAGAGGGGTCGGCGAGGAGTGCTTCAACGATGCGCTCAGTACGGATTGATTGTGAGCCCTTCACAAGGATGACATCACCCTCGCGTACAAAACTCTGGAGCTCTCCTGCGGCCGCACACGAGTTATCAAATTGCATAACCCGAGCGCCCCTTGGTGCCGCGGCAAATGCGCGGGCGCGGATGCCGACCGTCACGATGACATCCACGGATTCGCCAGCAAGCACCGCGATACGTTCGTGCTCTGTGACTGAAAATCGTCCGAGCTCGAGCATGTCGCCGAGGACAGCAATGCGTCTTCCCGCACGCGGGAATAGCTTCAAAGTTGCCAGCACTTCTTCAACTGCAGCAGGCGATGCATTGTATGAATCATCAATAATAATTGAGCTGTTCTTACCCGCGAGAAGACGGCACCGCCCCGATGGTGCTTCATACTTCTCAAGAGCGATGAGTGCCTCTGGTAGTGATATCTCAAAAGCTCTTGCGGTCACAAGTGCAGCCGCGAGCGGGAGAACTTGAGTGACACCAACCGAACCGTGCACGACACTGGCGGCTTCTCCTCCATCAATCTCAATACTCGCCTCCATTCCTTCCACTTTTCCATCAGCTATATGGAAACGGATATCGCTCACCTGCGCTGTCCCCTGTTCTGATAGCCCATATGAAAGAATGCGCGCCGGGATACGCTTTGACGCCTCGAGCACCCACGGGTCGTCCGACGGGACGATGAGTGGCGCACCCGCAGCGAGTGCGTACGCGGGAGAAAATTCTTCCTCACGCACCCCTTCAGGTGATGCATACGCCTCAACGTGCACGGGGACTTCCGGCATCCGCGTAATAACCACTGCGTCGGGCGTGGCAAATCGCAGTATGCGCGCAAGGTCGCCCGGCCGATCGGCACCTACCTCAAGCACAAGCATGTTTGGATAATGATTCGGCAGTATGAGAAGGCCTGTCGCACTCTTCAATACTGAGAACCACGCAAGAGGGTCATTCCATGGATTCCGTACACCAAGAATGGTGAACGGGACACCAAACTCACTGTTAAAACTTTTCTCACTTTTCCGCACATAAAATTTCGTCGAGAGTGCCGCAGCAACCGCATCTTTCGTGGACGTCTTCCCTACCGAGCCGCTCACCATCACAATCTGTGGTTTGTACCGGCGGAGCACCAACCCTGCGAGGAGTGTGAGAAAAAATACAACAATAGGTTTCAGTATTTTTTTCATAACGGTGTAGTGGTCGCTGTCTCGAGAGACACGCCACGGTCGGGCGGTACGGCATAATAATCTATGAGAAAGTGGACGAGGTCAAGGAAGCTCGAGGAGAGCGTATCTGACGCATAGGTCACGCCCTGCGGGTCATTCGTGTATAGCAAGATGATAAATCGCGGGCTATACGCCGGGAAGAAGCCGACAAAGGAGTGGAAGAACCGGTCAGTCGCGTAGCCGCCGTGTCCGTCGGTGAGTTGTGCTGTACCGGTCTTTGCCGCAACTGACATAGTCGGAATGGACGCTTTTCCATCCTGGAGTTTTTCATCGACGACTGCCGTCATCATCGTGGTTGTATCGCGCGCCGCAGTCGGCGAAAAGACCGGCGTGGTCTGGCTCCAGGTGAGCGTGCGGGTGATACCAGAATTAAGACGCACCGCACTCGCAAGATGCGGCTGTATCATACTCCCACCGTTTGCTATCGCACCGAGCGCCCGTATCATTTGCACCGGAGTGACCGCGATACCTTGACCATACGCGGCGGTGTCGTAGCCGATTTGCTGTGGCTTCATCAGGTTGCCCAAGAGCGCGCCGCCTTCGTTCGGCAGGTCAATACCAGTTTTTACCCCAAAAAGCTTTGTGAAATAGGTGCGGAACTTCTCTTGTCCCAGTTCTGTTGCTATCCATGCCGCGCCCAGGTTGAGCGACTGCACGATAATCTGCTTCATAGGGATAACACCTCGTGCTTTGAGGTCCCAATTGCAGATGCGCGCCGTATTCACCGTGATGCACCCGATGTCGTTATACGTTGTTGCGGGCGTCATAACCCCCGCGTCGAGTCCCGCGGTCATCGTGAGAGGCTTCATAATCGAACCAAATTCATACACATGCTCGACGAGCGGATTCCCGAGAACATCCGGGTCGACATTCTGCAGATTATTTGCATCGTAGGACGGATACGTCGCAATGGCGATGATGGCACCGGTGGCGGGGTCCATAATGATGCCGCCTGATTCTTTGCTCGAGTATTTTTTATGCACTTTTGCTACATCGTCCTGCAGTCGTGTCTGCACTTCTGGTTCTATCGTCGTTACAATGTCTCCCTCGCGGGCATCCTTGGCTGCGACCAGTAGATTGCCCACGTTTGAAAAAAGTTCTGCAAAAAAGTTTTTGTAAAGCGAATCGCCCGACCGCTCGAGCGTTCCTTCATAAAACCTCTCAAGACCGGTCCGGCCGCCAAGTGTATCTCCCGAGCCATACGAGACAATGCCAATCGACTGCGACGCAAGAGACCCGCCAGGGTACTGTCGCCAACGTTCTCGCAAAACCTGTACGCCGCGAATATTCTTTGCCGTGAGCATTTGTCCATCTGCGTCAGAAAGACGGTGGACGACCTCGATATACACTTGCCCTTTCTTTGCTGCCGCAGCGAGAAACGCATCGCGCGAGATTGAGTCGGGTACAACCGTTTGAAGTGCGGTATATGCGGCCTCGGGGTCAGCGAGTATTTGTGGATTTATCGCAACAAGAAATCCGGTTGCAAGCGTCGCGGCTGAAATCAACGTACCGTCTTTGCGAGTAAAGTAGATGGCTCCGCGGTCAAAGAGCCCGCTCCCGCCTGAAGCAAATTGCCGATCAGCCTTTTGCGAATACTCTTGTCCGTGGACAATCTGTATGAAGTAGAGTCGGACAAGAATACAGATTGCGACAAAAAATACGAAAGCGAGGACGAGACGTAAGCGTGAGCGAAACTGTGCACGCATATCCCCTAACGTAATGCGGTTACGCTTTCCGCTCTTACAAACGTTTTGATAAGCGGTTTTGTGTAGCCCAGAGCGGCAACATTGGCTCTGGTGATGTGCGCTACATTTGCGAGATACTGCCCTTCAAGCAAAGCGACCGCAGCAACATCATTTTTTATCGACTGTGAGAATTCTACTGTGAGGACCGCGGAGCTCATCACCACTGCAATAAGACCGATGTACGCTACGACAAGCACGCCAACCACGCCATAACATATGGTCAAGAGAGAGAACGGAAAGAGTGCATGCGTCTTATGCATAAGAAAAAAGGGCTCGAGCAGAACCTGAGGCTACTGCGTGAGATGCTGCAGCGACTCTTTCAAACACGCGCAATTTTGCGCTACGTGCACGTCGATTATGAAGAATTTCTGCGCGCGACGGCACAATGGGTTTCTTGGGTGCGAGTACTCCGAGACCTGTGTGCGCCGCATCACGCAACGTATTTTTGACGATGCGATCTTCAATGCTATGGAATGAGATAATTGCGAGACGTCCGCCCGGCGCGAGCGCAGCGAGCGCCGCACTCATACCTTCGCGAAGCGCGTCGAGCTCATCGTTGACCACAATGCGGAGGGCTTGGAAGGTCTTAGTTGCCGGGTGCGTCTTGCCTTGTTGATACCATTGTGGTGTACCGGTATGTATCGCCGCCACAAGTGCGCCAGTTGTGAGGATACGCTCTTTTGAACGAGCAGTAATGATTGCATGCGCAATCTTGCGCGCAAAACGTTCTTCGCCGTACGTAAAAATAATATCCGCCAATTCTTCCTCGGAAGCGCTATTGACGATATCGGCTACCGTCTCCCCGCCCTCACCATACGTCATAAGAAGCGGTTCATCATTTTGGAATGAGAAACCGCGCGGCGCGGCAATCTGATATCCGCTCCAACCGAGGTCAAACAGAATCTTGTCTACCTGGCCTATCCCAAGCCGCTCAAGAACGCGCGCTAGGTTGCGGAAGTTGTCGTTCACTAGATGTGCGACCGGGCGCTCGGGTCGGCGATCACTCGCATACGCCTCGCGTCCACGCTCAACTGCCGCCAGGTCAGCATCGATACCCACAATGACGCCGCCCTCTCCAAGCAACGAACAGAGCTTTGTAAAATGTCCTGCGCCCCCGAGCGTTGCATCAACTACCGTATCGCCCGGCTGTACATTGAGCGCCTCAAGCACTTCTTTCATGAGGACGCTGTCGTGTTTGACCTCCACCCCGTTAGAAACCCGACTCTTCTGTGAGTCGGCAGACATCTCTGATGTCTTGTCTCTAACGGGGTCCATATCAGTTTTTATCTCCCACCTTCTCGGCAAACGCATCGGCATCACGTTCAATAGCAGCCGTATATTTCTTCCACGCACTTTCCTCCCAGATTTCAACTCTGTCTGCAACACCAGCTACCACAGCCATCTCTTTGATTGAGGCAAATGATTTTAGATTCTCCGGAATAAGCACGCGCCCAGAACTGTCGACCTCCGCTTCAAAAGAACCAGCAAGAAAGAGGCGTGCGAGGCCACGCTGGGCTGCATTTCCATTTACATCGCTCGCATAGGCCTCTGCCTCTTGCTCCCATCGTTTGCGCGAATAGACATTGAGACAATGATCAAGGCCGCGTGTCACCACAACCACGCGGCCTAAATCCTTCCGGAATTTCGACGGAATCGAAATTCGATTTTTCTGATCAAAAGTGTGTAGATATTCTCCGAGGAACATGGCAAAAGTGGTCGTCTGAGGGGGAAACAGGCCACCACTCCCGCTTCCCACTCCACTGACCATTTCTGGATTATATCCCACTCTCCCCCACTCCCCTATGTTAGTTATCCCCACCCACAAAAACAAGGTTCAACCTTGTGAATTGGGAAAAGGTCGAACCCTTGTTTTGCTCGCATTCCCACGCTATTGAAGCATTACGGTCTCTGTTTTTATACACCCACTTTAATCGGAAATCGTTGTACCTGTCGCTTTTGCAAGTTCGTGGATCTGGACGTCGTGCCGACGCAGTGTTATCGAACCCATTTTATTTTCTTGATCGAGACCGGCAACTTTACCTGACAATCCTTCGACGATGCCGAGTGTCTGGCTGGCAAGGCTGTGAATTTCATCCTGTCCTCGTTCGAAGCGAAGAATCGCCTGTTGCAGGAGCTTCGAATCAACCTTCAATTCTGTGATGTCCTTATCAAAAGAATCGACTTTTTCTTCAACACGCATTTGAGACGCTTCAATAGCATTGAGACGCGTATCGGAATGAAGTTTATCGAAGCTAGTCTCTGATACTTTTTTACGTAACAAATCAACACTGTCACGAAGAGGCTTGACTTCCTTTGCAAGCTTTTCTTCAATCCAGTTTTTGTCGTCCTTGGTCAACATGGTGAGTAGTATATCACCCTACCTTGGACGCAAGAGAGGAAATATCTGCCCCTCGCGGATGGAAACACCCTCGAGGAAACTGAAGAGACGTTCAGACACACCAAAACCGACAACAGGGGGCATGCCATATTCAAGCGCCTCGACAAATTCATGGTCATACATCTGTGCCTCCTCATCCCCCGCTTCGCGCAGTTTCGCCTGTTCTGCAAAACGTTCTGCCTGGTCAATCGGGTCATTGAGCTCACTGTACCCATTCCCCAACTCGCTCCCCGCGATAATCGGCTGGAATCGCTCGGTAATCTCGGGATGCTTCGGGTCTGACTTCGCAAGCGGCGAGAGAAACTTCGGCATACCGACCAAGAAACCCGGACCCTTTATTTGTCGGCGGCAATATTTCCATAAGGTATCGATGGCGCGGGACTTATTCCATCCTTCGGTGCTAAATTTTACCTCAAGTTCTTTCAATTTCGCCTCTATAGTCTCCAGGTCTGCGGTCGTGATATCTATATTCGTATATTTTTGAATAGTGTGCGTATAGTCATATCGCTCCCACGGTGCACCTAAATTCACTTCAAATTCACCGATGGTAAATTGAAGTGTCCCAAATGTCTCACGGGCGACGTGTTTATAGAGATCTTCAACCAACTCCATACCCATCATATAGTCGGCGTACGCCCAATAGAATTCCATCTGCGTATAATCTTGTGCATGCTCGTGCGACATCCCCTCATTGCGAAAGATGCGTCCGATTTCAAACGTCTTTGGGAGCCCCGCAACCATCAGCCGTTTCTGCCAGAGCTCGCCGGCAGAGATCCGCAGGTAGACATCCATATCAAGCGCATTGTGATGCGTCACAAATGGCCGGGCATCTGCACCGCCAGTCGTGGTCTCAAATACCGGTGTCTCAACTTCAATAAAATCCCGTTCGAGAAGGAATTGGCGGATGGTATTCCAAAACGTCGAGCGTCGCTTGATACGCCCGGCAAGATCTTTAGTAAGCAAGATATCGAGATAGCGTTTGCGAAAACGTTCATCCTCATCTTTGATACCAAACCATTCATCCGGCAGGGGCCGGAGCGACTTGGTGAGCATGCGCCACGCCACAACATCAAGAGACGGCATGCCGCGCTTCGTGTTGAATGCAAGCCCAGAAAATTCGACGACATCTCCCGTGTCCACTGTCCCAATAAAAAGATCATAGGATGATTCCCCAAGCTTATCGCGTTGGACATAGCACTGCCCTTTTGTTCCATCGAAAATATCGACGAACAACGAGCCGCCATGCTCTCGGATAGACATCACGCGTCCGGCGAGCATGACTTGCTCGCTATTCTTCTCAAGCACCGCGTGATTCTCGAGAAATTGAGCGACAGTATGCGTGCGCGCCGTGCGAGCTGGATATGCCTCCATCCCGGCCTCTTTCAGTCGAGCTATTTTTGCCAATCTTTCCGTGCGAACTGTTTCAAGAAGAGCCATACGCACTACTTTAGCACGAGCCAGGAGGCCGGAAAAAGGTAGTAAGACTTGGCCTAGCGGCCCGGAGCGCGACCTTTTTCTGGACTGCTGGCTCGTGCGACCCTAAGCAACTTTTTCGATGGTGTAGGTCTGCTTGCCGGTGGGGGTTTCAAAGGTGAAGGTATCCCCTTTCTTCTTGCCCATAAGTGCGGCGCCGAGTGGAGACATGTGGGAGAGCTTCTTCACGCGCATGTCCGCCTCCTCACTCCCCACGATGGTGTACTCGTGCATGTCCTCACTATCTTCTTTCTTGATAGTCACTTTTGTATTGAAGCTGACTTCATTCTTCTTTTTTCCGTCGGTGATGATGGTTGTATTCTTCACCAGCTCTTCGAGCTTCTTGATGCGCTCTTCGGTCGCGGCTTGCAAGTCGCGCGCCTCCTGATATTCGGCATTTTCGGAAAGGTCACCGAGCGAACGAGCATATTCGAGATTCTTGGCAATCTCGGTGCGGCGGACGGTCTTCAGGTGCTCAAGCTCTTTCACCATCTCGTCAAATTTTTCTTGCGAGACGACTGCGTTCTGGGTATCACTCATATAGTGTGGGCATTGTACGCGAGCCTCGCCAGAGCGCAAGTATAATACACGGTCACCATATCGAAACCATTCCTGAATACTGGATATATAAATAGCCAGCCACCGGATTTGAGTCCGATGGCCTTTACTTCGTTGCGCAACCGCGTTAGGTAATCGCCAGAGCGCCTCAATTCATCCTTTGAAAATGCAGCGCGCCGGCTTCGACAACTGCGAAATACACGCCGTCTTTGTTCCTGAACGTGGTACCTCGGAACTCCTGTCGCTCAGTCGCACCGGAGTCTTTGTACTCGACGGCTTTTCCGAAGTGATTGCCAGCCGGGTCATGCTCGATTGGCGTGTAGACTGCCAAACTGACATGCCTTTGCAATTCCGGGAAACCTGCAATAGCGGCGCCGATCACGTCACTCAGCCTGGCTGCCATTTCTGTCGGTGTATTCATTTGTACAATCCTCTCAAAGTTATTCAGGGAAACCGTTCGTAACGTACCAAAAGAAAATCTCTGCGTCAACCATCCCATAAAAACAAACGGGAAGCTTTCGCTTCCCATGTGCACAACGTCTTGGACGTGTGCGAATGTACTTCTGTCAGGTGCACTCGCGTGCTGCCGTGATGATGGGGGCTTCCCGTACGTAACGGACCCCGCCTTTTTCCTCGGACGCATCCAACGCAAATCGGATGTAGACACGGTAGTCACCGTATTTCCTGGTGAATGCTTTCGCGTCTTTGCAGAGCGGCCGCGCCATCCGATCAAACGATGCGTTCAAAGCATCAATCTTGAGTTCGTCGTATGCGACGATCCTTTGGACGCAGATGGTACGATGCCCGACTCCCCGAGTAGAGCGTACCGCGTATTCGCGCGGTAAGGCTTGAAGGAGCTTGTAGCTCACATCAAACGTTTCCCGATAATCCCGGAAAATACTGGGGTTTGGAATATTACAGTCCGTATCAATCTTGATCCAATTGGACTCCTCGCGGATATAGTCGGTCGGTCGCATCGTGATGAATGTCAGGAATGCGGCGACCAACCCAGCAACCGTTAACCCCGCAAACAACTTTTTCGTGATGGGCTTCATGCTTTACCTCCTTTCTTCGATTGGACTGCTTTCGACTTTTTCAACTGTTCGTCGATGAGGTTTTGTTGCCGTCTCGTCAGCTCTTTCATGTTTCTTATCTGCTCGTCGATAAATCTCTGATATTCGTACCCGTATTCCAGTCCCTTGATGTTGAAGGAGCGGAACGAGAGGCCCATGAAGCTTCGGAGAGAAAGTTGCGACCGCGCATCATTCTCGACGCATCCGAGAAACGCGAGCCTTTTGTCCTGATACGCCTCCCGCGCCGACATCATGGTCGAGCATACGAGAGCACCATGATGAAGAGCATATTTCACAAAGTCCTCGATCTCCACCTTGTCGCTGCCGAAAGTGAGCATGAGGATGTTTTCGTTGCCTTTCGACAACTCATACTCGACTTCGCCGCAAAGGGCAACTTCCACGGCATCAGTGAAGCGAGCGGAAACGTCCCATGCACACGAACCGACGTGCCCGGTCTTCACTTGGTTATTCACCAGTTTGACCGTTCCGCGCAGTTTGTAGGACTGAATTGAGACATCCCGGTCGTCGTAGGTGACAACGCGTGGATAGCGGTGGACAGTTGGATATCCCGTGGACAGTTCCTTGGCGACGACGAGTTCATCCGCCTGTACCGAGTACGATACGACGTGAGCCTGGAAGTCTCGCCAGGCGCTCAGCAGCCCAAGTGAGATGAAGAACACAGCAGCAAGTGCCGTGACGATAAGTACTCCATTTCTTGTACGATTTTGCATGATGAACAGCTCCTCTAGAAGATTAAATTCGGTGTACAGCTTCCTGCTAATAGAATAGCATGTCTATACATATATGTCAAGCCCGACAAGAGTCATATAAAAATAAAACAGGAGAGCCGAAGCCCCCCTGTTTGGTGTACACGGCTAACTTCTAGCCGGTACGAATGTACTGCCTTACCGACCCTTCCTCGCTGCGGGTGCGGGCGCGGATTTGGCTGCAGAATTGGCCGCCGGAGATTCCGGCTCCAGCACTGCTGCCGCACGACGACCGGCTTCCATCTTCATGTCGAGACCGAGATCGCGGGCTCCTTTGGTCGACAGGATGTCGATCATCGTCTGGACGGAATTTCCACCGGAACTTCCGGCTCCGCCCATCTGAACTTCCGGCACCCATTTCTGTTTGCCGAATTCCGTCGCGAACTTGCCCATCACGGACACCCATGCTTCGAGTTTCTGCTCGAGAGCACCGTTGGCCTGCATGACCTTCTGGCGGTACGCGGCGTCGCCTTCGCCCTTCAGAATCTGCTGCTGCTTGTAGTACTCAGCGGCATCCTTCAGGAGCTTGGCAACATCGCGTTCTTTCTCACCCGCGGTAATGGCTACCGCCTTTTCCTGCTCGGCTTGGACCACCGCAGTCGCCTTGATGGTTTCCTGCTTCCACTTGGCTTCGGCGGCGTTTGCCTTGCCTTCTTCGGTCACCGTCAGTCCGCGCTGTTCCGCCTTCTTCGCATTCGCGATGGCGGTCTGCACGTCCATGGTGATCTTCTGTTGCTCCTTAATCTGCCCTTCGACGGTGTCGTCGTACGGCATGCGCTTGATCGCGAAGTTGAAGGCCTTGATGCCGAACTCGTCGAGGACGGCTACTTCCTGTCGTTCCGGCTTGCCCTCCTTGCTCATGACGATATCGACGACCGTCGCTGTCTTGTCTGCACCGGTAATCGCATCCTTCACGTGTTTCTCGGTTTGAATCGTCCGATACACGCCGTGTTGGATTTGGTCCTCGATGAAGAAGAGCAGGCTCGTGCGCTTTTCGGCATACGACTCACGCGACGACATCAGCGGCCCCGACATATACACCGATTTGCCGGTAATCGTCTCGATGAGGGCGCGCTTCACCGCAGCCTGACTCTTGAACTTGGTGTGAATCTTGGTCAAGTTGGGGTCGTCCATCGGCATCTCGAACTGAATCGAGCCGCAAATGGTACCGTGCCCGCCGTCGTTGAAACGGACATCGATGCCGTCGACACATTTGCCAGGAACCTTCGGGTCCTTACTTTCGACCCAATTGTCGAACTGGTAAATGTCCCGCTTCTTGTACACCGTCGGTTCGCCCCAGACCTGCCAGACCCAGGACTCGGTCCCCTTGTACCACGTGAGGTCGCCGCTGTAGGCCGACTGGATCACGAGGATGTCATCGGGCTGTTTCGTCTCGATCAATCCCCTGCCCAGGAAAGCCGCGAAGATGAGGAAGATGGCGCTAAGCCACATCATCACCTTGCGCCCCGACGGGAGATAGCCGCGGATTGCGTCCATCAAGCCACCGTCATCGTTCGTACGTGCACTGTTCATTTGAGACTCCTTTTCTCTTGGTTGTGTTTCGATTGATGCTGCGTTAGTTGCTCTTTCCAGCCGGATTTGGCGCTTTTTTGCCATGCCCGAGCTTTCTTTTCTCGCGGTCGAGGGCCCGCTGTTGGGCACTAATCTCGACCTCTTCAGTGACGTCCTCCATCTGGCGCTCGAGATTCGGGCGCTTACGGAAGAATCGCCGGATCGGAAATACCGGCGTTCCCCTCATCAGTGGCCGTGCAAGCTGCACGTACACAAAGAGGAGAATGAGCACAATCAACGCCGCTTCAAAACCGAACTGCAAAATCTTGAACATTTGTTGCCTCCTTTCAAGGATCACTTCAGGTTTACTTCTCCGCTACGCCCAGCGGCAGGGTTTGCCAAAAATACCTCCGGATACCTTTGAAGTAGTACACAGTTAGACTGAATGTATGTGCGAAATTA
>JBBUDY010000059.1:0-1273 GCA_038057055.1 Patescibacteria group bacterium
GGGAGCACCGACGAGACACTCGACGTCGCCCGTCGCTACACAGAAAAGATAACCGTCTGGCAGGAGACACGCCGACAAACCTTTGGCGAAGCCAAAAACGCCGGCGCGGCACTCGCAAACGGGACGTTCCTTGTCTTCATTGACGCCGATGTAATCATCCCTTCTCCGCAATCATTTTTTGAAGAAATACTAAAAGTATTTGAAAAGAATATAAAACTTGTTGCGACCACTGCGCCACTGAAACCGTTTGCAGAGAATCATTCCTGGACAGACGCATTCTTCTCTGCCCCACTCAACTGGTTCTATATCATTTCAAACAATATCTTCCACTCCGGCAATTCTTCAGGTGAATTCCAGATGGTGCGTGCTGAAGCATTTAGAAAAATCGGCGGGTTTAGCGAATACCTTGCGGCAGGAGAAGATAACGAGCTCTTTCGTCAACTCGCAACAATTGGTCGGACGATGTCGTACTCCAAACTCTGCGTGCGCCATTCACTCCGGCGCCCCCACAAGCTCGGCTGGCTACGCACCTACGGCATTTGGATTAAAAATGGTATCTCGGTTGCCCTCCGCGGCAAAGCCGCCTACAAAGAGTGGTCGGTGGTACGATAAAAAGAGAAAGGCCGCCGAGTGAGAAGCGCTCGGCGCTCCTCTCCCGACGGTCCTTGTTGATTACCCCCAGATTTTCGCCCAGATGGCGAAGCCCAGAACGATTGGTGCGGAGAACAGGACGATGACTAGCATATCCCTCGCGATGGGATTCCTGCTGAAAATGGAACAGGTTTGGCTTGCTGGGTTTTTCATGTTGTCTCCTCGGGCGGGTTCAGGTTCCGCCAGGCAGCCCGGACCAGCAGATACAGCCAGTAGAAGAACCCAGGGATCGAAAACATCATCGCGCTTTCCCCCCTCCGAATCGACATTTCCAATGAGAAACGTCGGAGTGAACCGCCAGCTCCCTCAACGTCCCCTTCCACCATTAGCCACGCCTTGATTGCCGCCATAACCGCGAGAAGTAGCGTTGTCACCGAAACGACTGCGAACGCCTTTACCGACAACACATCGACGCCCAGCATGTAGGCGGCGAAAACGGCGAACGCGAGTAGTGAGAAGTAGGACATCGCCTCGGCATAAAACCAGGTCGTAAGCGCCTCCCAATACTGTGGATCATCAATCATCCTGCGAAACATATTCGTCTCCCTTCATTAAGCCCCTCAAACGTCAAAGAGCAACGGTTTATATATACCAGAATTGCAATAAAAAGCAAGTCCCGGGA
>JBBUDY010000060.1:0-1468 GCA_038057055.1 Patescibacteria group bacterium
CCAGCGACGACGAGATACCAGACTTTGCCGGAGCCACTTGCGACGCGGAAGGTGCCGGAGGAGGTGAAGGTATGCACCTTGTAGAGCACGCCGTTCTGCACCACGGTCGTGACGGTGCCGCCGGTGGCGACTATCTGCTTCGCCACCGATGCCGCCTCGGCGCGCCCCGCACCAAACCAGGTTTGGTGCTGGGTAAATGGGAGCGGCGTCCCCGCCACGACCATCAGCACCGCCAGCACTCCCACCGCAATTCTTTTCATACCCTTATTATACTCGATTGCCGGCGCCGCTGCGGCGCCGCTTTAGCATTCCGGGGCGGCGCTGCGCCGCTGCGACGAATCACCAAGGGGAGTCCTTGGTAACAAGAGGGTCACCCACCAAGGGGAGTCCTTGGTAATTATCTACTATTATAGAGCTGCAGGACTTCTTGTGCGCTCAACGCCCTATTGTATATCCGCACGTCGTCGATGATGGGAAGCTGGTTCATTTTGGATTTGATTTGACTTTCTTATTTTCCAAGAAATTCTGTTTCGTCACGATGGACCGTCCAAGACGTTTTTCCAGCTTCTTCCGCGCTCCGCCCGCAATACTGCCTCCTGCTTTTGAATCACTCTTCAACTTCACAACGCCTTTTGAATTTTCTGTACGATGTATTTCAGTGGTCGCTCGCTCGCCAAGCATATTGAAGATAAGCTCGAAATCATCCATATGATCGCGCAAATTCTGCCGTTTCAGACCTTTCAATTTTTTGTATTGGCTCGGCGTGACGCCGAAAGTAGCTTTGGATATTTCTGCGGTCAAGATCTCATAATCTTTTTCTTCTCTCGCGCCGCGCTCTCGCCACTCATCAGTCAATTCCTCTCGAATGGCAATTCCTCGCATTCGTTTCTCTATCCAATCTTCGTTATACCCTTTGAGCTTGTAGAGCATTCTTGTCCGCTTTGT
Source organism: Patescibacteria group bacterium (assembly GCA_038057055.1). Taxonomy (GTDB): domain Bacteria; phylum Patescibacteriota; class Minisyncoccia; order Phycocordibacterales; family Phycocordibacteraceae; genus C7867-001. The sequence continues at coordinate 946 of JBBUDY010000060.1, forward strand.
CGCAAGCTCTGGATTCTCAATTTCCTGCACCCTCTCGTATCCCACCTTCGCGAGCCAGCGCTTGAACGGCTCGGCCTTAGGCGAGGGGATGGATTGAACAATACGAAAGATCGTTTCTGTATCTCCGCAGTCGGTCGCATAACTCTTTCCGTCTGAAGAGGGCAGTTTCAGTTGTCCGATTTTCTCGGACAACTGGGTATAGCCCTCTTGAATAAGCTTCTTCTTCAAATCTGCCCAATATTTCCTTGGGCGTTCACTTTCTGTTACTGCTTCGACAACATCTATAACTGAAAACCACCATTCATTCTGGTACAGCGTCTTGCGCACTTGTTTATTTTTAAACAAAACTATTTTTGTTGAGTTCTTCATACTTATTGTTTACTTCTTCCGTAAATCACCGCAACATCCAGTGTACCATTTGCCATCTTTAGAACTTTTTAGAATATAAGTGTAGTACATGATCTTGGTCTCTAACGGGATGAATAGAGCTGCTTTACCCTATGAAATTCGGCAGCAGCCGACC
>JBBUDY010000061.1:0-4837 GCA_038057055.1 Patescibacteria group bacterium
TATTGAGAAAAGAATGAAAACTTGATATATTATACATATGCGATTTGATCATGCTTACATTATACTACCTCACAAAAGGATAGTAAACAACTACTAGATGTCCACAAAATCAACAATCGCCGGAAACATCAAGAAATACCGAGCGAAGCTCGGCATTTCGCAAGATAAGCTATCCAAAATAGCCGATGTTACTTACAACACGATTATCAAGATTGAATCGGGGGTAACTTCTAATCCGCGCGTAGAAACTTTGAAAAGTATCGCCAATGCGCTGAATGTTAGCATTGATGATCTAATGAAATAGTATGAAAAATCTCAATAAAAATGATATAGAATTTTTGATAGATTGCCTCAAATCCGGCAAGGAAATACCGGAGGCGTTTAGGTACGATCTTTTTCCTACCACGCAAAAAGAATACGAACTTGTTTATGCAGGAAAAGCGCGCAAGGAGGATGTCCTCGCTGACAAAGAGGAAGCCAAGCCCGTACCGCTTCAAATAGAGAAAGTTTTTAATGGCACTAACTATCCACTTTTTCAAAAGGATTGGCACAATCTACTTGTGTTTGGAGATAATTTACAAATCCTAAAAACTTTCTATGAGAATAAAGACGCTGTTGTCAAAGATAAAATCAAAGGCAAAGTAAAGTTGATCTATATTGACCCACCTTTTGCTACGAAAGATGAATTTCAAAACAAAGAGGGAGCAAAAGCTTACAACGACAAAAAGAAGGGTGCGGAATTTATAGAATTTCTTCGTCGAAGATTGATAGTTGCAAAAGAGTTGCTTGATTCAGATGGTTATATTTGCTGTCATGTGGATCAAAAAATGAACCACTACGTTAAAATAGTGATGGATGAAGTTTTTGGCAAAAATCATTTCGCGAACGAAATTGTGTGGCGATATTTTATGGGCGGTAAGTCTAAAAACTTCTTTTCAAAAAAACACGATACAATCTACATCTATACTCAAAGTGATAAAGCTGAAATGAAGATTCCCAATAGGGAGCGAGTTTTGGCATATAAACCTAACTTAATAGACGAAAACTCTACAATAAAAAAATTCGAGGGTATATGTAAGGATACGGGTGAAAAACGAGATTTCTATACAAGCGTAGTAAGAGAAGATGATGTGTGGGAGATTTCTGGAGTATTTAATATGGGTACTGAATATCAAAATTATCCAACACAAAAACCAGAGGATCTTTTACAAAAATTGATTTTAGCTACTACAAATAAAGGCGACTTGGTTTTTGATTTCTTTTGTGGAAGTGGCACGACATTAGCCGTTGCTGAAAAACTTGGTCGTCGATGGATTGGTTGTGATATTGGAAAGTTGGCAATTTACGCGACGCAAAAGCGTCTTTTGCAAATTGGTGAAGGCAGAGATTTAGAAAGTCCAAAAAAGAAATATGGCAAACCAGCAAAATCATTCGCCGTTGTTGCTTCAGGTCTCTATGATTTGGGAAAAATCTTTACACTTGAAAAAGAAAAATATATCCGCTTTGTAAAAGATTTGTTTGAGATTGAGGAAGCAAAGCGGGATAAAATCGGCGGTGTGGAGATTGACGGAATGAAGCGCGGATTTCCGGCAAAGATTTTTCCATATTGGGAAATGAAAAGAACAAGCGTTGATGAGAAATACTTGGACGCATTGCATAAAAATCTTGGGCGGAAAGTCGGCGAACGGTTTTATATTATCGCCCCTGCAAATAATGTTGATTTTATCAGCGACTACCACGAAATAGACGACACCAAATATTATTTTCTGAAAGTGCCGTATCAGATAATTAAAGAGTTGCACAAAGTGCCTTTCAAAAAATTACACCAACCACAGAGCAAGAGCCAGATTAACGATCTTGAAGAGGCAAAGGGTTTCCACTTTATTCGTCCGCCGGAAGTTGAAGCAAAAATCAAAATCGGCAAGGATAAAATTGCGCTTATCGTCAAAAAATTTGAGACCGCTTACACACAGGACGAAACGGGCGAGAAGTTGAAAAATTTTGAAAGTTTGGCGATGCTTCTTGTTGATCTAAATTACGACGGCGAGAAATTTATGATGACACATTATTTTTTCGCCGAGGATTTGCTCAATCATGTAAAAAAGGACGAGGATGAAGAAAGTGCGGAAAAAATCAAAAAGGAATTAAAGCAAAAGAAAGAAATCATGCGCGATTTTCCGAAAAAAGAATGTGGCAAGCAAATAATGGCAATTTATGTTGATATTTACGGTAACGAGTTTAGGGAAGTATTTAATTTGAAATAATATGCCAGAAGGAATCAAAACATACAAAACACAGGACTTGGTTTTGCAAGTAAAGCAAAACTATGACCCCGCAAAGCTCAATTTGAAAAAATGGGTTGAGTTTATTGATGTGCTTTGTGGAGATCGGGAATACCAAAAAGAAGCAATCCGCAACGCGCTTATTTTCCTTGCGTCTGGTGAATATAATTCTATCGAAGATCTGATAGCGGAAAACTTACGCAAAAATAGCGAATTACAGAAACGGTACAACGATGCGCGCGAATATGAGCGCAATTTACCATTGCCACATAAGCTCGCGGCTGTGATTGAGTTGGCTACCGGCACAGGTAAAAGTTATGTAATATACGGCATAGCGCAAATTGCTTTAGGTATCGGCTTGGTTGATAAGGTGCTTGTGCTTTGTCCCTCGCGCACTATTGAATCAGGATTGAAAGAGAAGTTTCAAAATCTTTCCGGCGACAATAATTTGAAAGATACTTTGCCCCGCGATGCTAATTTTCCAAATCCGAGAATTATTGACGCGAATAGCACCATCAAAAACGGTGATATTTGTGTTGAGAATATTCATGCTGTATATGCGAAAACCGGATCATCTATCAATGACAGTTTGAAAGGCAACGGCGAACGAGTACTTGTGCTTAATGATGAAGTGCATCATGCCTACAATTCAACAAACGAGGCGGATATACGCAAATGGAAAGCGTTTCTACTCAATCCTGATTTCAATTTCCGATACATTCTCGGATTTACTGGTACGGCATACATAGAAGACGAGTATTTTAACGATGTGATTTATCGCTTCTCATTACGACAAGCGGTGGATGAGCGCGTCATCAAATCAGTTGATTATGTGGTGAAAGATGAGAGCAAGGGCAATTATCAGAAATTTCAAAAGATTCACGACAATCATAAAGAGTTTGTGCGAAATTATCCGCGCATTAAACCGCTTACAATTTTTGTTACCAAAGACATCAGTAAAGCGGGCAATGTCCGTGAGGAATTGATGGAATTTTTGATTAAGAAAGAAAAATTGTCTCCAAAGCAAGCAGAAAAGAAAGTTTTGATTGTTACTTCGCACAAAGACCACAAGAAAAACATTTTAGAGTTGAAAAAGGTGGATGACAAAGATAATCCTGTTGAGTGGATTATTTCGGTTTCAATGCTTACCGAGGGCTGGGATGTAAAGAATGTTTTTCAAATTGTGCCGTGGGAAGATCGGGCGTTCAATTCAAAACTTCTCATCGCACAGGTGCTTGGTCGTGGTTTGCGTTTGCCGGAAGAATATAAAACACCTCAGCCAAAAGTGCGCATTTTCAACCATGACGCTTGGAGTAGAAATATTGACGCGCTCGTTGATGAGATTTTAGAAATTGAAATCCGTATAGTGAGTACGCCCCTAACTACCGGGGAGCGTGCGAAATATCATTTTGACTTATATCGCATTGATTACGACAAGAAGGAAGTTGAGCGTCCAACCAAAGGCGACACCAAACACTATGACTATTTCAAAAAGGGTTATATTGATCTTATTTCGCAAGTAGAGGAAGACGAAAAGATAACGGAGTATCAGGGTTTGTCTGGTGAATACTTTAAGAAAAAAACGATTATCCAAAAACAAGCTCTTACGATTGATGAGGTTGTGTCGAAAATTATTGAAACTTTCAAAATCCGAGATTTTGAGGCAAAGATTCGTTTCTTAGGCAAAGAATATGACAAGGAGCATTTACCGCAGGAGAGCGAAATCAGAAAAATTGTTGAGGCATCAATGAAAAAGAGGGACATCAAGTCCGGCCTTTTGACCGAGGACAACGCGATGCGGATTTGGCAGGCATTCGGAACATTGTTTAGGAAGCGAGCAAAGTTCGTTGATTGGCAACGAATTAGCACGGAGCCGAAGTTAAAAAGTACGAAAGAAATTGAGAGAGAAAGTATCGCCGTTGGTGCAATCAAGCATGGCGCAACTGTTTTCTATTCCGATAATTTTGAAAAAGAATGTTCCGACGAGCAAACTGTAATCTTGAAAGAACTAATTTCAGAAAATAAGAAACTTGCTCGAAGTGATCAATATGCGGCTGTTGAGGTGAACAAATACCAGCTTAAAACACCAGTGTCGGTTGTACTGACAAACAAAGCACCTGAAGAAAAATTTGTTGATTTGCTCGTCGGTCCAAAATTATCGGAAAAAATTGATATGTGGATAAAATCCCGAGATGTCGGATTTTATAGCATTGAGTATTCATGGCGAAAAGGTGAACACCCAACCTACAACAATTTCAACCCGGATTTCTTCTTGAAGGTCGGCGATAATATGGTAGTTGTTGAAATAAAATCCGACGGCGAGGATTCCGAAGAAAATCGTGCAAAATATGAATGGGCTCGCGAGTATTTTGGCGACTTGAATGCGGAATTGAAAAAACTAAAAATCAAACAGCGATACTTTTTCCATTTCTTGAGTCCAGCGAGTTACCCTGAATTTACGCAACATCTGATTGACGGAAGATTATTCGATGGCAAATTTAAGAGCGAGCTGGAGTATTTACTTGAAAAAGAAGACTGATAACTTTTAAATGTCC
>JBBUDY010000062.1:0-29490 GCA_038057055.1 Patescibacteria group bacterium
AGCTACGCAAGATATACACACTCGCCGGCTCATTCTTCAATAGGCATGCCGTCACGGTGCACCACTTTAGTCTCAACTTCTGCGAGCTGATGACTAAAGAACTGCTAGTCGGTCACTTGGAAAGTGAACTTCACCTCCCCGTCATTTCCGACTTTGATTTCGAGATAACAGTTGCTGATTTCCTTCTTCTCCGCATCGCGGAAGGTGACAAAGAGCTCCAGCTCTTTCGCCTTGCCATGCGGTTTGCTGTGCTTCGCAGAAGAAGATATCGTCGTTCCTGCTGGCAATTGCATTTTGCCGCTTATCTCTTTGTTTGCCATCACTTTCTCCTCTTCGGTTGAGAACAAAGTGGTGCACCGCTCCGACCCCTTGTAAGTACACGGTTTCAGGTCTATTTCACTCCCCTCTCGGGGTTCTTTTCACCTTTCCCTCACGGTACTAGTTCACTATCGGTCATAGGACGTATTTAGCCTTACCGGTTAGTTCCGGCAGATTCACTCGAGCTATTCGTGTCTCGAGCTACTCAAGAATACAAACAAGAGTCGTCATATATTTCACCTACGGGGCCATTACCCTCTAGGGCGTCGCTTCCCAGCGACTTCTGTTATATAGACATTTTGTAACTCTTCCCCAGCTCCAGTTTTTTGCAAAACTGGGGCTGGGCGTTCGCATCTTACAACCCCACACTGGAGGCTGGAAGCTGGACTGCTGGATTCTGGAAATTTCCAGTCTCTAGTTTCTAGCCTCTAGTCTCCAGTGTGGTTTGGGCTTTTCCCTTTTCGCTCGCCGCTACTAAGAGAATATAATTTTATTTCTTTTCCTCCTGGTACTGAGATGTTTCACTTCCCAGGGTTCGCACCAAGCAAGCGTTACCTCGCTGGTTACAGTTCAAAACTGTAGGGTTTCCCCATTCGGATATCTCCGGATCAAAGGCTACAAACCGCCTCCCCGAAGCTTTTCGCAGGTTAGTCGCGTCCTTCATAGCCGTCCTAGGCCAAGGCATCCACCGTGTACTCTTATGTCTCTCGTACGGAGACCTACATAGCACAATTCATTCACACTTTATTTTTTACCAATGCACGCCCTTCATAGCTCGCGATTAAGCGAGCGACGAAGGGCATATTCGTATGTCAAAAATCGGTGTCCCCACTCGAAACGAAAACCGCCCCAAGGGGCGGTTTTCGTGTGCTTGTGCACCCGAGGCCTTACGGCCTATCCGCTCCTAAATGGAATGATTTTCGGTTCGTAGACACGTATCTAAGAGTATATGGGAAGGTGAAATCCCTGTCAACTTACTTAATACCTAACCTATCGTGCATGGCTTGGGAGTCATTTTGCTCCTTGCCTGTTTTGTTAATATCCCAAAGTAATTTAATGAGTTCGCCGCCTTTTATTTCGTCGTTTAAAGCGTAGGCGTCAGGATAAGCAGTGGGCTGATCTACGCCATTCATACGAAGGGTTGGTCTTGCACCGTACTGAGATGATCTATCCCCAGGAACACCAATCTCCCACTCGCCACCGTCCTGAAACATTATTTTGTAGTGAACAAAACCATCACCTATTTCTTTAAAATCAGACACTTTCCCCACAAGATCGGGAAACTTCCTCCCAAATGGAGTCTGGAGCAAAAAATCTTTGATCGCTTTCACCCGCTCGACACTTTCGATTCCGGCACCCGGTTGTGCTTCTGACATAAGATCAAATTAATTTCTAATGCCTCAATCCTACCCCCCCCTGTGAATACGCAAGTGCCTATCCTGCACAGCCAAAACTACATAGGGCAGTCCTATGTATGAAAAGCCGAACGGGTCAGATGGCAGGAAATGAGCCGTTTTACTTTTCGCCCATCCACTGCGACCGAGTAATGCCAGCTTGACGGAGGAGACGCACGAGGAGGTCTTGGCTTATTTCTTTTTCGTGAGGGTTCGGTATGGTGAGCGTAATTGAGCCTTTTATCATATACGGATGCTTACCCTCTTGATACGGACCGGCAAAACCGAACTTCCTCATGCGAGCGACGAACGCACGCAGAGAAAGTGGTCCGAGTTTAGGCATAGACCCTTTGTGATTTTATTTTGGTAGGAATCTTAAAATGCGGAACGGTCAGACGGTTGCGAAGACGGAAGATAAGCCACCCTTCCAATGTTGAGAACAAGTTCGTTCGGCACTCCTCAAGAGTTTGCCCGGTCGCCCATACGCCGCGCAGCGCCTTGATCTCGGCGTAAAAACGTTTCCCGCCGTCTATCATTTCATACGACGCTTGGGACAAAAACGTATCCATAAAATTCTGAATCATGATCGCATTATAGCACAAAACCGCCCCAAGGGGCGGTTTTCGTGTGCTTAATGCACCCGAGGCCTTACGGCCTATCCGCTCCTAAAAGTTTAGTTTTTCGGTTCGTAGACACGTACAGGGAGTATAGGGCAGGGCTATATTGCTGTCAACAAGCTGTACAGGCGGTTTTTATCGACTGCCCTGTTTCTCAAAATTTTCCCTTGCTTGCTTTGCAATATAATATCCGTCTCTTAAATCCTCGATAACCGCCTCTTGTGCTCCTCCTTCGGCAATTGGCTTCATAGCATCCGCAACAGCGCGCCTGTGGCTTTCCTCGTTTTGTCGGAGCTCTTCAAGTTTGGCCTGACGGCCCTGTATTTTTCCTGATTCCAAAGAGTTAGAAGCTTCAGCCATAGTCAAAGTTATTTCTAATGCCTCAATCCTACCCCCCCTGTGAATACGCAAGCCCAGCACCAAATCTGATTTGGTGCTGGGCAAGTGCCGCAGTGCACAACTAATTCCAGCAAGGCGTCGCCTTGGGGACATTTCTTACTTTTGAGCCTTAGCGATTCTCAACACATTGTTGCGTTTTTCAAATTGAACGATAAATCTCTCAAAGAAATCTTCTTGTCCTATTAAGCAAGCGACTGGTAAGTCCGGCACGAATATTGCTTTTGTCTCTATGGTATCTTTCGGGAAACCATCAACTTCATAGGACACGTCGCATGTGAATCCTTCTTTTGAACCCGTTGCGCCACCCAGGTTTTTATGGGGACATCTGCTTAGATCAATTCCCAAATCTTTTGCTAACTCGGCGTGTATCACCATACCGTCAGAGCCAGAATCAACTAGCGCGTCTACGGGTATTCGCTCGTTACCATTATGGATGTAAATAGTAACGTATGGTCTATAGATCACAGACTCGCTTACATCACGCCAGTTTCTTAAGTTCCCTATATAGCCGTATTCTTTCCAGTCCACAAGTTAAAATGCAAAAGAGATGTTCGCCGGAAGTATTCTGGTGTAGATGACCTTATTGTCGCCAATTTTTTCCTTCAGGGATTTTAGACTAATTGAAGAAGCCAATATTTTTTTCCGGTCGGCAGAAAGGGCAACCCATTTATTTTCATGTGTCTTGGCTAGATTTTTTATCAGAATCCCTTTGTCTTTCTTCATTTTCATATGGTTGAGTATAACACGAAAACCACCAGCCAACACCTACGAATAAGGGAAGGTGCTTTTGCAGTCAACAGGCCGAATCTGGCTTGGTGCTGGACAAGTGCATTGACTATCAAGATATCCCTCCATCAGCACCAATCGTTCCTTTATGCACTTGACCAAGCATGTCAATTCTGTACTCGAACGGTCCTCCCAACCCCGCAAGCATGGCCCTGAGTGCCTCATTGTATTTGTTCTGATCATACACTCCATCGGGACCAGAGAATCTTGTTATTTCTCCAGTCATACTAGCAATTTTCCCATTAACAAAAATGACGTCTATCCCGTCCTTCTTAATAGTGAGCGCCGCGGGATTTCGCATCACATCACATCCCATGGCCCTTGCAGCTTTTTCTACTCTTTCATAAAGGGCACCTTCTGACTCTTGTGATACCCCTGAAGGATTGGTCTCGTTCATAATTCAAAATTAATTTCTAATGCCTTGATTTTACCCCCCCTGTAGAAATGCAAGCCCAGCACCAAATCTGATTTGGTGCTGGGCAAGTGCCTGTCCTGCATAACCAAAATCCCACTTTACCTTATTGTGAACTATAGACGATGCTAAGGTAAAGTGATTCTACCGCCGGGCGGAATGCTTTTTATAAATCTTGTTGTGATGATCAAAATCGAGAAGTCGGATTTCGGTACCGACTATTTCATAGAGCAAAACGAACGCGCCGGCGATATGTATACGACGCTGGTTACTCAAAATATTCCTCATAGGCTTGCCGAGTTCTGGGCTACGCAGAATTTTGATTATTCCAGACTCGATATCGCGAAAAAGATCTGGATTCTTTCTCTTTATAGATTTGAGAATCCTCTCGACTTCTGGCTCTAACGTGAGCTTAAAGCGAACAGACTCTGCCATGGTACTTACAGAGAACGAAAATACGCATGCACCTCGCGCATGGTGTTAAAGCGCTTTCCTTTTCCTGCATCCATAGCCTTAGAACGGCGCTCTATTCTCGCGGCGACATGTGGTTTGAGTTCATCTCCATTTAACTCCTCGACTCTCTGGTACAGTTTTGCAACCGCAACCTCAACGCGCGCTTGGCGCTTTAGAATTTCATTATACGTACTCTTCGGAAGAGTTACCATATTCATGCCACCACTATAGCACAAAACCGCCCGGCGGAGCCGGGTGGTTTTTGGGAAACAAAGAAAACCTATTCCTTGATTTCTGACTGAAGATGTTCGAGATAGCGAGCAGCCGAAGCTTGACCGCCAAGCCCGAAGGAGAGACCGACCGCAAGCGAGGCAGCAATGATGATGCCCTGGAAGAGAGCTTGGATGAGACCCGTTGCTACGTTCAACTGGGCAAGCGCAGCAAGAAGGGCGAATATCCAGATTGCATAGCGCGCTACCTTGCCGAGGAAGCCGGCAGCGTGGAGAGACGCTGCTCTTGCTGAACCGCTTACCACGCGCTCTGCTGCATCTGCGACAACTGCAGCAACAAGGAGGATGAGAACCGCCACAATTACCTGTGGGAGATAGCCGAGAACGACTTCGCTAATGAAGAGGTTCACGGTCGTGAGACCAAGTACATCGAGTGATGCTACCAGGAAGACGATGATGAAGAACCATTCGACGAGCATACCGAGGAACTTCCCCGAATTGAGCTCGAAGCCTGCACGGCCGAGCATACTTTCAATACCGGTCGGCTTGAGCGCCTGGTCGACGCGAAGTGCATTGACGATTTGTGCCACAACACGACCAAGACCGACGCCGATGAGCCAACCAACAACGAAGATAACAACTGCAACGACTAAATTAGGAATGAACGCCACCAATCCATAGAACAAGTTGCTAAAAGACTGGCTAAGAACATCCGCCCATGTAGTGAAAACCATAGTAAATAACGCTTTGTTTTATGTGATTAATATACGAGCACCTGTACAAAGTGTAGCATCTTTATAGCCCGATTTTGTCGATAAGGAGGCGGTGTGGATAATCAAAAACGTCCCGTAACAGGCGGTCATATACCCCGAGCCGATAGCGGAAATCTGCCGTGGCAAATGAGGCATAGCGAATTTCGCGTCCCAGCTCAGCCTCAAGCGCGTGTACGGCGTGGGCAAGGGCGCGCTCGTCGAGTGTGTCACCGACGACCAGTAAATCTATTTGTGGCTCAAGAATACCGGTGAAATGCCCTGAGAGCGCGACGAGCCGTAATGTCCCAGCCCGCTTCAGTGTTTCAATTATTTTTTGCGGACGTACCGTGGTAGTCTCGCGAATGAACGTGGTAAGGGCGGTAAGATGTTCAAAGCGAGGATTGACCTGGTACCGCGCGGCAATGCGCTCCCCTTTCTTACGAAGGAGACCGGCGTCGAGAAGATCAGTTGCTTCGCGGCGTGCCACATCTTTTGAGAGCTTCGTCCGCTCTGCAATCTCGTCAAGGGTGAACAGAGAATCTCTATTGAACATAAAAAGTCGTAATGTCTTTAGCCGTGCTGGTGAACCGAAGAGTCTAGCGAGCCGTTCCATAGATGCCGCTAGTGTAGACGCTTGGGCGATAAAACGCAAAATCCCGCCCGCCACAACTTCGCAGATGTGGGCGGGCGGGATTTTGTCGTATTACTTTAACGTAACTTTTGCGCCGGCCGCCTCGAGCTTCTTTGCAAGTTCGTCAGCATCCTCCTTCTTCATACCCGTTTTGAGCATGGAGGGGACTCCATCGACGAGATCCTTTGCCTCCTTGAGGCCAAGTGAGAGTGCTTCTTTCACCGCCTTAATCACAGCGATTTTGCTTGCCCCGGCGTCAGTGAGTTCCACATCTGCCGTCGACTTCCCTTCCTCTGCCGGACCTACCGCAGCGGGACCTGCTGCAGCGACGGCTGTTGCAGAAACGCCCCATTTCTCCTCAATAGCTTTCACAAGCGTATTGAGTTCGAGAACGGTCATTTTCTCAACTGCTTCAATAATTTGTTCTTGATTCATACTTTAATTTTTAGCCCATTTTATTTTTCGCTACCTCGTTAATGACGATAGCGAAACGTTGAATCGGCGAATTAATAATGTTAGCGAACATACCCCGTAAGACGGGCATCGACGGAATGGTTGCAATGCCAATCATTTTCTGTGCATCCGCAAATGCTCCTTCAAACACGCCTCCGAGAAGTGCGATTGCACCTTTCAGTTTCTTGCCAAATTCATACACACCGCTTGCCGGTGCGGTTATTTCTTCGCCCTTGGTCCACGCAACTGCGATTTCGCCCGGCAATTCTGGCACTTCGCCAGTGTACCCACGCGTTTCAAGCGCTTTGCGTATAAGGGTCTTCTTCGCGACGAAGAAACGCACGCCTTTCTGCGAAAGTTCTTGACGCAATTTCGACGAATCCTTCACCGTTAGTTTCGAAAAGCCGACAAATACAATTGAGGACGCTTCTTTAAAAGCATCGGTCAGCTTCGCGACGATTGCATTCTTTTTGTCTTTTGATATTGCCATATGATTTGCGCACGAACGAAAAAGGAGAATTTTCCCTGCGCCGGACTTATGATTGCCAGCGGTCTTCGGTTCGTACAAGAGGTACTCTATCAGAATGGTGTCCAAATGCAAATCAGTCCATCGCGGCACTTGCGACATGGAGAGTCAGGAGTGCGGCGGCGATAATAACAGCAAAGCCAGTCGAGAACTTCACGAACTCGACGAAGAACGGGAGCATTCGCCGTTCCCGCGCCAGCATACTTTCTTTATTTTGTGGATTGTTCATCCCGTTAGAGGCTTTGTTCATAAAGTTCATAGTTAGTTCGATTGTACTACACGTTCATTGTCTGAAGCCTCTAACGGGATTCATAGGCAGTGATAGCGGCTAAGAAATTTAGGTCCGTCTCCAGTATATCTGGATTGGTTGTCCGTAGCTGTGCAACAATCCGCTCTGCAGTAGCCGGGTCTCCGGCAAGATACGCCACTTTTGCAAGGTCATAGAGCGTATCGTAATTTTCCGGATCAATTTCAACCAAGTCCGCGAGAAAGCGCGCGGCACGCTGCCAGTCCTTTATTGCAATATAGTATTTCACCGCAGGGCTGGCGGCTGCAGCATCCGGACCCGTGTAGAGAAGGTACGCCTCGTCTGCCCATTTCTTCGCGGTCGCGGTATCACCAAGTTTGTAGTACAACGTGGTAAGTATAAAGCGCGGTACTGAAAGTGTCGGTTCTTTCTGTACATAAGTTTCAAGAACTGTAATCGCCTCTCGAAAATATTTCTCCTTCTCTTTGCTACTTTCCGGCAGTGCATCGGCCTTCCGTAGAGAAATGTTCGCTACCATGTACCACGCCTGTGCGCGCAGCGGAGAAAGCTCAATTGCCTTCGTGAGCACTTCTTCGTCGAACGTGTCGTCTACCTTCACCTCTGGCGGGGCGGTGTCTAGAACATGTCCGAGGTACGTCGCGGTTCGCGCATCATATGGATACTTCTTAAAATTTGCCGTCAGTATGGAAAGTGCGTAGTCATATGCAACGATGCGATCATTCCCCTCGAGTTGAACGGCCTGATGGTTAGTGTACATACTATACGCTTGGTATCCATATTCGAGATCAGCATAGGTAGTGAGTGCAAGCCCCCGCTCGAAATACGTATTTGCTCTGTTCACGTCAACTAAGTGCAGGAGATATCCTTTGGTTAGAAGAATATTCGCAGAGAGCGGGAGAACAACGGCTGGAATGACCAGAAGTGTAACGAGACCAGCTAGTACTCCTGATAGGGCGGGCGACAACCGCTTGAACGAAAGTGGAACGGCTGATTCTTCTGAAAGAAGAGCGGTGAGGAGTGCAAAGAGCGCATATAACAGCCAAAGTGAGGAGGGCGTGTCGAAGACGAAGAAGTTTTGTGCTGCATACGTAAGAATGAGCAGCAAGAAAAGGAAACCCAGATTCATTGGCCCTCTTTCCTCGCGCCGATAGAGACGGAGCGCATACAAGGCAAATGAACCGATGAGCGCGAGGTAGAGTAAGAACCCGAACACACCGTATTGGGCAAAGTAGTCAAGAAATGCGTTGTGGGAACGGTCGAACCACTGTTCAAAAATCTTACTCGGGTCGTAGACCCGGTCGAAGAGCTGGGCAATGTGTTCGGCGCCGTAGCCAGAGAAAAAGTGCCGAAACGATTCTTCTGTTACGTGAGACCAGATGAATAATCGACTATTTGCGGTTCCTTCAGACAATGAAATGGAGGCGATGCGCTGTATGGGCTCAAAGGAACTTTGTGCAAGTTCGGAGCGGAACATAAAGAAAAGACCGGCAAAAACTATGAGCAGTATGGCCCCGTACTGCGCACTGCGCTTGACCCTTCCTTCACCCGTGAGCGCAGTGAGGACAAGTGCGGTAACGCCTGATATGAGGAGGGCTAGTATCGCGCCGCGTGTCGCAGCAAACACAACTGCGAGAACCGAAAGAACGGCTGCAATCTGACATATCCGGCGCCAGAGGTCGGTTGAATCTCGCAGAACAATGAGTATCACGAAGAGTGTTGTACTGAGATATCCTGCAAGAAAGGCGGCGTTCCCAAAGGTACTTCCAATACGCCCGGTAATCGGCGGAAGGAACCATGCCTTTTCACCAATCACCGTCGTCGCCCACTGGAGTACCGCGATAGCAGCAACGAGACCTGCGACCACCACAATACTTTTTGCCATACGTTCCAGAAAAACACGGTCTGCAAAGAGGAGGATGAGATAGAAAGATGAGGTGATAAGCGTGGAGGTGAGGAGTCCGTCTCCGCGCTCAAAGAGTCCCCAAAAACTGTGATAAAAATCGATGCCGAGGAATGAAGAAATATACATGACAGCCAGAAGGAGTGCAGGGATCCATGTCGACGGAGCACGCAATCGTCCATAGAAAAAAGGCTGTCCCGTAAACATAAGATACGTGAAAATTGCGAGCGCCAGAATACCGCTTCCTTGCAGTAAAAAAGTTTTTGGTGTGATGTAGGGGTACAGAACACCACTTATGTAGACCAGCGGCAACACTGTTGGAACGAGAAGGAGAAACGACAGGCTTTTTTGCAATCGCATCATGCTTGTTTCCACTCTGAATAAAGCTGGAGTATGTCCGTGTCCTGCCCGAGATTCTCTATAGCCGCCGTATATTCTTTTTCAATAGTAGCCACATCATCTTTCATGCGCGTTGTAAGGAACTCAAGATATGCGTAGTGATAGAATTTTAATTTCGGTTGAACAAGCACCGCCTTCCCGTAGGCAACACGCGCTGTTTGGAGAGCTCCAAGCCGTTCCATGAGCACACCAAGGTTATGCCACGGAAGACCTGTTGCGCTTCCTCCTACCTTAATTGCACGACTCAAGTACGTATATTCCTGTTCTCCATCTCCCAGAAGTTCATATTGGTTAGCTACACTGACAAATAGACTTATATCGGGATACGTTCCTTTCCCCACAAGGTCCAAAAGGCGCTTAATCTCTGTTTCCGCCTTCGCGATGAGTTCTGGGTTGTCGGTATACGCACCTTTAAAAGTCCAGAGAGTAATAGTGTCACCCGCTGCAATTGAGGGTAGTTCCGGAGGGACTACAGGTGCAGAATTGCTTACCACAACTTCTTGTATGTTTACGGCTGGAACACTAGGATTTTCGGCAGTTGTTGTCGCCACTGTAATAACTGTAGTCGGCTGCGGAGGAGCTTCTCTCTGTGGAAGAAGGAATTGCATGGCGCCCGTAACGAGTATGACAAGAACTCCTCCTGTCACAATCAACCACATCTTACTCACCCCATTAGAGATTTTGTTCATGAAGTTCAGGATGATTTCGATTCTTCAATATGTTTATCGTCTGAAGTCTCTAACGGGGCTCATATGACGGGAAGCATACCATAACGAAAATATCCCGCAAAAGCGGGATATTTTCGTTTATGAATGCACCGAGGGGGCTATTGATCTGCGTCGACTGCCGCACGTGTCTTTGCGCCGAAGTATCCTACAGCGGGCGTAATGCCCTTTGCTTTCTGATACTTGATGAGTGCGGCCTTCGTTGCTGCACCGAACCTTGTTGTCTCATTTCCTGGAGAGCCGGCACCGCTCGCTGAAACGGTGTAGCCGCGTGCGTTAAGGAACTCCTGAAGCGCTTTTACCTCACTTCCGAGAGAGCCAGTGGTTAGATTCGACTTGAACACGCGTACGGCTGCGCTTGTCGCCGAGCCGGTGCTCGTCCCTTCAAGCGCCGCTTTCACGCTTGCCATCGTAGCCGCATCAACCTCAAACGATGCGAGGACATCGAGGATTGACTGTACCTGTGAGACCGAGAGGCCTGATGCAGGTGTTGTCGAAGTCGTCGTGGTCTGTGTCGTCGTGGTTGTCGGCGTTGTGGTCACCGCAGGTGTTGTGGCCGCTGGTGTCGAAGCCGCTGCAGAACTTCCACTACTGCTTCCAGAACTACTGCTTGAGGTGTTACTACTCGTGCTTCCCCCAGTACTGTTACCGCTGGCAGAAGAGCAGAGCGTCGCACTTGGGGCAATAGTCACCGTCCCGGCCGTCGTCGGTACATATTTGATGGACGAGCCGCTGCTGTCGCAGGTGTAGGCCGTCTGACCCGTGGCGGTGTTTGCAGAGAGCCGCTCGAGGCCTGGTGCCGTCACCTGAAAGGTCGAGCCAGATGCGAGCACCACACTGAAGTCTTGCGCGTTTACGGTAATCGATTCAATGGCAGCGCTTGAGCCGGAAACATTTAGCGTAATGCCATTCACCGTTAGGACCGTGTCGGTTGTCAGTGTCACATCGTTGAAGGCGGCAAATGCTAGAGCGGGGGCGAGTAGCGCCACGACAATTCCTGCACCAGTGAGTATTCGTGGCATAGTGAGTTTATTTAGTTAATAATCAACTCGCTATGCTAGTTAGGGCAAGTAGAACCGTAGCCCCAAGCAACAACACCTTGTACTGTTGTGTTGTTTATAGTACTCGTCGTAGCAGAAGTGTTGAAGAGGAGCCGTACGCTCGTTGCCGAACTCGTCGCGGTCGTTATGATGCACCCTACTGAGATTGTCGACGTAGAGTTTGCGATATTATTGACAGTAACGGATCCGCCCGCTGTTGTCCCCGCGCCAACGGTCAACGCCCCGTTCATCGAGAGAGCGCCAGCGGCAGTCGTCGTTGAGTTCCCGCCTATCCACAAAGGACCAGCAACAGTTAGCGATTGCGATGTCGAAGCGTTTGTCATACTGGTGACGCCTGTCACACCCAGAGTCGTAGAAAACGAACCCGAGGTGCCAGAGAGAGCTCCTACGAGAGTCAACGCTCCGGCGGCGCTGAAGGTTGACGTTGCTGACCCACCAAAGTAGGCACTGTAGGCAGAGAACATCGTAGAGGTCGCGCTGCCGAATGTTGCTTTACCAGTCAGTGTTGTCGTGTCCGTCACGGAAAGCGTTCCTGCAGTTGAGATGTTCGTGCTAATGGTCGTCGCGGCTTGCGCGATACCCGCACTCACAAAGATAACCGCCAATCCAAGAAAGATTGTGCGGGCGGTCTTAGTAATACTTCCAAGATATGTCCCGATGCGATTCATAAATATGAGATAGTTTAAGTACAAACGGATAATTAAGGCTCGAGTGCCTCTCAAAATCAAGTGTACTCCTCGTAGGGCTTCGTAAATGCATAGACCAAAAGAAACTGTGGATAACCTCATTCGGTTCAAAAAGGTTTCGCACCGATTCTACAACTAAAAACACAAAAACACCCCGAAAGGGTGTTTTTGTGTTTTGCTAGACCAATATTCTAGCTGGACAAGCGCTTTTTATATGCGCAAGTGAGGATTAACTGGACACTGATGCCGAGAGGTTGCCAATTGTGAGTGGCAAAGTGTTCACGAGGTAATCACTCGTCCAGTCAGATGTCGTCACTGCATGTGTCGCAGAGACAGCTGACCGGTCAGACCACGTGATGGATGGGCTTGTTTGCGCATCCACACCGACCTGAGCGGCGGTAGCGGTAGTGCTTGCTGAAGTCTGCGCATTCGCGATCGATACATCGAGCGAATTCGAACCAGTTGCAAGACCTCCAACCGTACCACGAAGCTCATAGGTGCGGAACTCACCAGCAGGAATCGTTTCCTCCGAAGTCGGAAGGAAGACAAGATTCAGGTTGCTCGTAGCGAGCGTACCATCGCCGGTAGCACTTGGGAATGATTCCATAGTCTGTACACCGGCTGTAGCACCAGTCGTCGTCGCGAAGACACCGGAAACAGTGTTAGAACCTTGCCAGAGCTTAAGCGTTGAGGTCGCACCAATCAGTATGCCTTTAGTCTTGTTGACCGTGAAGGCAAGTTTATCCCAACTGACGTTCCCAGCCGCATCCGCTGTTATCTTCACACGGCCGATGGCCTTACCCGTACCTGCGCTAAGAACCATAGTGTCAAGTGCGACTGCAGAGAGAGTCGGAACCGACTTCCTCACGTACATCGTACCCTTTCCGCCTGTGGCGCTCGAAGCGAGGTCACTTGCGTTAAGAGTCGTGTTTGCGGTGCCGGCAGAGTCGGTCTTGTTGAAGCCGTCTGTGCCGACAAGCGTTACCGTGACTGACTTTCCTGTATCACCGTCAGCCTGGATACCAGCGAGATTGACGTAGACGTCAAGCTTCTTGGTCGAGTTTGATGGGATATAGAAGGTAAGACCGGTGAAGGTGGCAGTCGCGTAGGTCTCCACAGATGAAGGAGACGCAAGAACTGCCGTTGAGTCCGTAGAGACGCCGCTTGCGTCCGGATATCGTAAGACAACCGAGGCAACCGAGGTCGCTGCATTGTTCGGAACCGTCACTTTGATCTTGTCCACGTTCCAGTACGAGTACCGCGAGGTGAAGTCGAACGAGCCGACCTTTACCAAGCTTGAACCCGCAATGACGTTCGCGTTGTTCGGCGATACACCGACAGCGGCCGTAAGAGCGGCGGTGCTGACGGTAATCGTCTGGAGCGTACCGGTCGTTGCACTGCCGAAGGTGACAGAGCTGCCGGTGTTTGAACCGGTGCCCGAGCCGTCAATCTCCATAGCAATCGGTCCGATATTGCTCGAGGACTTGATACTGCCGTAGACATCAACGGTCTTTGTTCCGGAAGCCGGAATGTTCAGGTTCACCGAGTACGAGTTGCCGGAAGCACCAGAAGCTGGTGTCGGCTTCGTCGTACCAATCTGCGCACCAGTCGCGCTGTCCTTCAGCATAAGGTCCGTAATCGTTGCGGCCTCATTTGCCGAGAGCGTTACGCTGATGGTATTCACATTTACTCCTTCTGTCGCACCAGTTGAGAGCACGAACGAACCGAGACGAGCCGCAGAAGAGCCCGCAATCATCGTCGTGTCACCATAGGCGGTGTTCTTGCCCATCGTTATCGATGAAGACGAGATGGTGATTGCATTGCCATCTACGTTCGCGCCCGGAACATCAATCGTTGAGAGCGAGACCTGGCCTGTGCCGTTCCCGACTGACGCAGTGTATGCGAGCCGTATCTGGGCAGTATCGCCGGTTGTGTAGGCGGCACCTGTCGAGGTCTTCGCATCTGCGTAGATGTCAACGATAGCCGTCGTACCCGCCTTCAGGATGAAGGAGGAGCCGAAGGTGAAGTTCACATTCGTAACATCAGTGAGGTCCTTGGTGGAGCCTACCTGCACGCCATTGAGGAAGATCTTGCCGTTGTCGAGACCGTGGTCAAGCGATGTGATGGCATTGATATCGAGGTTATCAATCTTGACATCTTCGCCTGCCGCACGCATCTCATAGCTCGCCCACTTCACGTTAGAAGCGCCGAGTGAGACGTTTGATGAAGGCGAGTTCGCGGCCTTCACGACCGAGACGGTTCCCGAAGAAATCGTCTGCAGACCTGCGCTAACCGCAGTGAAGGCAGAACTGTTTCTTGTTGCGAGCACCGGCTGATTAAGGTCGGTGTCGACCATCTGCGCGTCAGACGCGCGACGGAGAGAGAACCTGAAGGTGAGACTGGAGCCGCCGACGACATCGCCGACAACCTTTATCACGCGACCGCCTGTCTCAAGACGAAGCGGAGTTGCGGAGAGGTCCCAACTGACTATGTTGCTCTTAATCGTCGCTGCCGTTCCAGTCTGTACACCGTCCACGTAGAGGCGAAGATTTTTTACATCTGTCGCTGCGATGGAGCCGAGGTTCTGGAGCTGGAATGACTTAAGCGTTACCGCACGTGTTCCGATAGTTACCGTGTTCTGCCAGACTGTCGTGTCATTTGCAGGAGACAAGCTGGTATTCGCTGCTGGAAGAAATGCAGTAGCGAAGTCAACCGTTGCGAGCGTAGCCGCAGAGACTGTCTGTGTGCCCCCATTGACTGGGAACGATACAGAAGAGTCAAGCGTCCCTGTTGAGCTTACGCTCACTAACTGTGCACCAATCTGTTGGCCCGACGTGCCGGTCGTGATGTCGGCGAGAACGGAGACCGTGTAGGTCTGCCCTGCCGGCACCGTGAAGAGTCCCGTCGAGTCATTGAAGTTGAACGCCGTGTTGCTCACGCCTGCCGAGTCAGTGAGACGAGTTGCCCCCCAGTAGAGGTAGACGTTTGCAAGCGTGGCATCATTGCTGATACCGAGACGCTTGAAGCCAACGTTCGTAACTTTAATGTCAGCACTGGTCGGATTCGCGAAGGTGAACTTTGCGAGTGTACCGATCGCCTGACCTGCTACGAGCGCGATGTTGTTCGGAGAGTCGGTTGCGAGCATGACCTTGAGGCCATTGCCTGTACCTGCGCTCACCGTACCGCCTGTCGTTGTGGTCGTACCACCGGTTGTTGAAGTCGTACCGCCGGTTGTTGAAGTCGTACCGCCGAACGCAGCACGTGACTTCGCACCGAAGTAGCCGGCTGCTGGACTCACACTCATAGCCTTTTGCCACGCGACTACGCCAGTCTTCGTGAGGGCACCGAAGTAGCCCGTCGCGCTTGCTGACATATAGCCGCCCGCCTTAAGCGCATCCTGAAGCGCCGTTACGTCCGCACCCGTCGAGCCGACCGTGAGGTCTCTCGTGAAGACGGCCGAAGAAGGCGTCGAAGGAACCGAAGGCGTACCGCCCGTAAGCGATGACTGGACGTTTGCGATCGTCGATGCGTCAGCACCGAACGAAGTGAGGAGCGCGATGATGGCCGAGACCTGTGTGGAGGTCAATGCCGCCTGCGCCATAGGCGCAAACGAGAACATTGACACTGCCATCGCGAGTCCGGTCGCTACCGCCGCAACTTTCACTGTCGCTTTTGTAGTTACTGTTTGCATAACAATTGTTAATGATTTTAGACGCACATAATAATCAAGTTGAAGAGAACGTTGTGCACACTCACTTTCACACTACCCCACAGCGTACGGCATCGACCAGTACGCCATGGATTAGTTGGCAAGGGTTGATGTCCCGTTATAACGGGACTATTCAGTTATCAAAGTACGCCCCCGGGGAACAAATGAGTCCACGCAAGGACTAAGGTCTAGTATATAGCGAGAACAAGTATCCCGCTGGACTGGTGTGTGGATAACTGCCAAGGATAGAAAACTAAAAAAGGACCGATTCCCAGTCTTTTTTGCTCTCTATGCCTCAGTCGCTATCACAAGGGCCATAGTATCAAAGACGGGAGAGAAAAACAAGGTTCGACCTTGAGTATTCGGATTAAGGTCGAACCTTGTTTTTCTCAGGAAAGCGAATACGTGCTCCAGCGGCGTTCACCTTGCCTCAATACCGCCCCAGAGACAATGAGCCCAGAAAGCTCGCGTTGAATAGTCTTCTCGGAGACGTCACGTACCAACGTCGAAATGTCCTTTATACTTGCCGTCCCCTTATTTCTTATAACGGACAAAATCGCCTCTCGCCTGTCCTTTATTGGACTGTCCGATATGATTCTGTTGTCTTTTATATGTCCTTTATTGCTGATTTTGCTTTCTTTGAGCGTTTGCCGTCTGGTCGTCCGACTCGGATCTTGGGGCATTCGCGAAAACGCTCCCCTAGCGATGGACGAGAGTGTCGGCGTTTCATCAAAAGAGAGCCGCGGCTCTTCATACGCAGCGACCTCGTGGAGCAACAGATGCGCCTCGCGAGAGATAAGTTCAGCGTTCATAGAAGAAAGAACATTACTTGTACGGGCTATGGAGAGAATGCTCGAGAGTGCAAGGAGCTCGCGAGAGAGCGCGGCACGCGCTGCGCTTGGCGATAGTATCGCAGCGTCAATGAGACCTACCGCAATCGCGTCGATACGGTTCTTTAAAGACACTGACTGAGTGAAAGCAGGGGTTATGAGATGGATGGCTTTTGCGAGTCGTTCGGCTTTTTTATAGATGAACACTCTACGTATGTCCTTTTCGAATATGCTTGAAAATATGCTTTTTTCTAGGACGAAGTCTTCATTGTGAGAACTTTTCTCGCCCGTCTGGATTTTTCGGACTTCAGTACTTTGTCCAATATCTGCTTGTACATGTCTCATATAGTATAAGACATTATACGTCTGCCTCCGTGGCACGCAAGTCCTTTCCACTTTCCTTTTACGCAGTTGGGTCCCGCGGTGCTACAATATGCGCATTATGAGTCGTAGCAATGGCAGAAACGGTAGCTTGACCAATCGCAGGCGTGCGCGTGAAGAAGAGGTCAAAGAATATGACACACTTATCCGCTATGCCTCTGCGATTGTGCTTCTCGCCGCAGGTGTCTTACTCGTCCTCGCCATATTCGGCTCTGCGGGGCCCGTGGGTGCTACCGTGTTTGCGGTCAGTTATGCAATCGTTGGCATCGGGGCATTTCTCCTACCAATCGCCTTAATAGCCGTTGGGCTTTACGCAGGGTTTGGACGCCCCACAATCGACACCCTAACTACCGCCGGTGTCCTTATTACCCTTGCTTCCATTCTTGCGTTTGCTGGCCTCTTCCCGGGCGCACAATTTGGAGGAAAGCTGGGCACGTGGGGAGGAGAGATGCTCGCGGGATTTTTTGGTTTTGGCGGTGCTTTGGTGCTGTTACTCGCGCTCATTGCCATCGGCATCGCTATCGTAACCGACATCGAAACGCTTGCAGCCCTCCTTACTGAAAACGTACTCTCCCTCTGGGAACGTCTTCATCAATCTCGTACACCACATAATGAAGAAGAGATCCCGGATGAATTCGATGATGTGGTTGGCGTTCCAGAAAATGAAGATAATGAGTATGCGTCCGGAGAAGATGACGTTGCCAATCAAGAGCGTGAACCTGTTATTACCGTTTTCAATCGTACCACCGGTGCATTGACTGGTTCAGGCATCGCAAATTTTGATGCTGAATACGAAGCCCCTCCCCTCTCTATCCTCGGCGTAGATCGTGGAAAGCCCGGTGTCGGCGACATCAAAGCGAATGCGAACATCATCAAACGTACGTTCCAAAACTTCGGTATTAATCTTGAGATGGATGAAGTTTCCGTAGGACCGACGGTCACCCGCTACGCAGTGAAGCCCGCCGAAGGAGTGCGCCTTTCTAAAATCGTGTCGCTTGCCAATAATCTCGAACTTGCACTTGCGGCACATCCAGTGCGTATCGAGGCCCCTATTCCAGGCAAGTCACTTGTCGGCATCGAAGTCCCGAATACAATTAAAGCTATGGTCGGGCTCGGTGGACTCATGAGCGCACCTGAATGGTCCGAGAGTACCAAGCCACTCCTCGCGGCGCTTGGTCGAGATATTAGTGGTACGCCGCATTACGTGAACATAGCGAAGATGCCGCATGCGCTTGTTGCGGGCGCAACAGGGTCTGGAAAATCAGTGGCTATCCACGCACTCATCACCTCCCTACTCTATCGGAACGGTCCGAATCAGTTGCGTTTTATCATGATTGACCCCAAGCGCGTCGAGCTCACTGCATATAACGGTATCCCCCATCTCCTTACCCCCGTCATTACTGACCCGAAGAAAACCATCTTTTCTCTCAAATGGGCGGCGAAGGAAATGGAACGTCGCTATAACATTCTTGAGGCGGAGCATGTACGTGATATCGATTCATATCACTCGTCCATCTTCGAGCCGGCAAAAAAAAGTCGCGCTGCAGATATGCCTGAAGCACTCCCCTACATCATCATCGTCATCGATGAACTCGCAGATATTATGCATACCTACCCGCGAGAGCTCGAGGCATCCATCGTCCGTCTCGCCCAGATGTCGCGCGCAGTTGGTATTCACCTCGTACTCTCCACCCAGCGCCCATCGGTCAATGTCATCACCGGTCTTATTAAAGCAAATGTGCCGACCCGCATGGCGCTCCAGGTCGCGTCGCAGATAGATTCGCGCACCATTCTTGACGGTTCCGGCGCAGAGACACTTCTTGGTGCCGGCGATATGCTGTATCTCTCGAGCGATATGCAAAAACCGGTGCGTATCCAGACAGCTTTTATCAGTGAGAATGAGGTGAAAAAAGTGGTGAGTTACATTAAGAGCCATAACGCAGGCGACCTCTCAAGCATCGACTTCGGGAATGGAAACATCGTGAGCGAACCAAACGATGTTATCGGCCTGGTGAACGGCAGTTTCGGTAGCGATGATGACATCGACGATGATCTATATGAAGACGCGCGAGCGACGGTTGAGGCTGCCGGGCGCGCTTCGACATCCTACCTCCAACGCAAGTTAAAGATAGGCTACTCGCGAGCGGCACGACTGATGGATGTGCTTGAGGAACACGGCGTCATCGGTCCTGCAGACGGCAGCAAGCCGCGTGAAGTCCTCACCCGTAACACCACCGCTCTTACGCAAGATAATGCCGAAGAAACAGTGTTTTAAACTCTTGAAATGATTCGGCATCTCATCGCGCTCGTTCTTTTCATCCTTGTGAGCTATGGTCTCATCGAGGCGTGGCCACTTCTCACAGGACCTTCTCTCTCCATCACTTCTCCGATAAATGACACCGTGTATTCTGGCGGTATCGTGGTTGTGCTGGGGAAAGCCGTACGTGCGGCAGTGCTGACGCTCAACGGCACGCCACTCCTTCATGACCAGAACGGCGTCTTTTCGTCAACTCTTACGTTTCCGCGCGGAGGCTCTATACTTACCTTTGTAGCCACTGATCGCTTCGGAAGATCGGTAACTGCGACCCGTTCTATTTTCGTACCAACTACTAACAACTAACACTATGGCATTTGGAAAACCAAAGAAGGAAAAAATATTGAAGACAGTCACTGCAACGACCACAGATAAAAGTGAGCGACAAAAATCAATCGACCAGGCGCTGAAAGAAATCCGTACGAAATTTGGCGATGAATCAATTACTACCTTCGGCGCTGGCGCCCCGCAAAAAATTCCGGTAATCCCTTCCGGCTCCATCGGGCTCGATGCAGCGCTCGGCGTGGGCGGTATTCCTCGCGGACGCATTATTGAAATATTTGGCCCTGAATCATCCGGTAAAACGACGCTAGCGCTCCATGTCGTCGCCGAAGCCCAGAAAGCGGGTGGCATTGCGGCCTTTGTCGACGCCGAGCATGCGCTCGACCCTGAATATGCGCGTCGCATCGGCGTGAAGCTCCAGGAGCTCCTCATTTCACAGCCAGACACCGGTGAGCAGGCGCTTGATATCGTCGAATCACTCGTTCGCAGTGGGAACGTTGACATTATAGTGATTGACTCGGTTGCGGCCCTCACACCGAAGGATGAAATAGAGGGTGAGATGGGTCAACAGCATGTGGGCAAGCAGGCGCGACTGATGAGCCAGGCGCTGCGCAAGCTCACTGCCATCGTGTCGCGGAGCAAAACAATCGTCATCTTCATCAATCAGATCCGCATGCAAATTGGCGTCATGTTTGGCAATCCGGAGACAACACCGGGCGGCAAAGCGCTGAAGTTCTATACCTCGGTCCGTCTCGACATTCGCCGCATCGCGTCTATTAAGAAAGGCGAGGAGGTGGTGGGTGGCCGCGTGCGCGTGAAGGTAGTGAAAAATAAAGTCGCCGCGCCCTTTAAAACGACCGAATTTGACCTTCTGTATAACGAGGGTATCAGTCGTGAAGGTGAGCTCATCGCACTCGGGGAGAAATTCGACCTTGTGGCGAAGGCCGGTGCTACCTATAAAATGGGCGACACGAAACTCGGCGTCGGCTATGACGCATCGCGCACGTTTCTGCACGACAACAAGGATGTCGCCAAAGAACTTCTCAAACAGATAAAAGCGAAGCTCTTGGAGAGCTAAGACAAAGGCTCGCGAAAGCGAGCCTTTTATCACTCAATCTTTTGGACTACCGGCTTGTCTCGGTCGGTACTCGTATCCAATGGTAGTAATAAGTATTGCATTGCCACCACTTCTGCCCGCAAGGACAAATATAGTACTGATCCTTCACATCACCTTTGGGTGGTATAAAGGGCTTCGGCCTGAAGCTCGACTTTATACGTTCGCATTCGCATAAACTGGACGCCATGATGGTTCCTCCGTAAAGGGCAACAAGATAGAGAATTCAAGCTATTACTACCTGGTACGCTACACCAAAACGCATAAGAAAGCAAAGTTAGGTTTTCCAATGAACATGCGGACGAGTTCGCGCGCGAGGAAGCCGATATGATAGAAATAACATGTACCTTAATTCACGCTATAGCGTAAAATAAGGTACACAAAGAAAGTCCGCAAACAATCCTAAATGACGAGATCAAAGTGCTTGCGGAACGCGTAATCGCTTTCATCTGCAAATGATGAGGTGAGGTAGCGTATTTCGCCCTTCCCGCTACCGAGATGCGAGCGAAGTAGTGTAACAAGCTCGTCGCAAGGATACGGTTGTATCCATGCGCTATCTTGAAAATGAACAAAACCCGCACTTCGCAATAGCATGCGGAGCGCGTCGCGAACCTTTTTGCGTTTCTCCGGTACGTCAAACATGACAACACGCCACTTCCCGTCCCAACGTAGAGGCAGCGGTATTACGTATGCACCTGCATATAACGCATTAATTTTCCCCTCGCCTTGTTGAGTAAGATGTATTTCGCGTTTTCTGCCTTCTCCGGTTATATGAATAAGCCTGTTTCGTTCAAGTCGGAGAAGTGCTTGTGTAATGCGCTGATTGAATCGCATAGTGTTCTTGCGAGAAATCGGATTGAGGTACTCGAAGAGACCAAGTATGTTTGGTGCGACGAGTCCGATAGCAAGAACACCAGATACTGCGAGTATCCCGAGAATGATTGTCTGGAGTGGAACACGTCGGTTCCCTCGTGCTCGTGCAATAATCTTCCCGACATCCTTTTGATTCAGTATTCTCTCCCTGTCATCACCTCTTATTTTCTTTTTGTCCATGTACCATATCTTACGCTATAGCGTAAATGAAGGTGCACGATAATATCTGTCGGTGTGGATAATTTTAACAAAGACGTTGCGAAAGAGCTTCTCAAACAGATAAAAATAAAGCTTCGCAGAGGGGTAGTTCTTGTAACTTCAGTATACATCGGGGCGTTACAGATAAGTACTATGAAGATTGGATGGATTGGTCAGGGATGGATTGGAAAAAATTATGCAAATGATTTTGAGGCGCGCGGCTATGAGGTAGTCCGTTACTCACTCGAAGAGCCGTATGTAAAAAATAAAAAGGATATTGCAAGTTGCGATATCGTATTTATAGCCGTCCCCACACCGACGACACCCCAAGGTTTTGATTATTCGCTGATACACGGAGTGCTGCCACTTGTTGGCACCGGAAAAATCGCCGTTATAAAATCGACTATCCTCCCGGGTACGACTGAAAAACTCCAAAAACTGTTCCCGAAAATATTTGTGCTGCACAGTCCTGAATTCCTCGCCGAGTCTACGGCCGCATATGATGCCTCACATCCAAATCGCAATATTATCGGTATTCCGGCAGTGGATGCCGCGTATCGCGAAAAAGCCGAGGATGTGTTGCGGGTGTTACCCGACGCCCCGTACGCGAAGATTATGGCCGCCCGCGATGCCGAATTTGTGAAGTACGCAGGGAACTGCTTCCTCTTCACGAAGGTCGTCTTTATGAATATGCTCTATGATGTTGTAACCGGTATGGATGCGGATTGGAAAGATGTGCGTGAAGCTTTTATCCACGACCCGCGCATCGGGTCGAGTCACACCGAGCCAGTGCACAAGAGCGGACACGCTGCTACAAGTGGCCGAGGCGCCGGCGGACATTGCTTTATTAAAGATTTTGAGGCATTTCGAGAGATGTATCATGCGAGAGTGCACGATGGATACGGAGACGCGTTTCTCGCTGCACTAAAAGATAAGAATATCGAACTATTAGTTAACTCGAAAAAAGACCTCAATCTACTCAAGGGTGTATACGGTAACACCAATCGCTACCGCCACTCTACAGAGACTTAAATGCTTTCTGGTGCTTTCATGATTGCAATAGCTCGAACGATCTCTCTCACGAGATAGAAAAGGGCAACGAGCATGAGGAGAACAAGCACTTGCACGATGAGACGTGTATGAGTGAATGCCGCGAAATAAAAACCGAGAAGGTTCAAGGGGTTTGTTGGGGCGTTTTGTAATACGTGTGCGACCCATACTTGCGTACCAATACCCCAGAGCGCAAGAGCAGATATGATCGTCGAAAGTACACTGCTTGAGACTGCGAATCGAAGTGCGTGAATGAGATGCACCCGCTGCATCACAATACGCTCAATGTTCGATTGACTATTCATAGTGTTGTTCGTCATACGACTGTTTGAAAAGTTTTTTGGCGCGATGAATACGGGTCTTTACTGCAGGAATGGAAAGCTTCTCTGATTTTGCAATCTCTTCCTGACTCTTTCCCTCGATAAATTGGAGCCGCAATATTTTTGCTGCGGTTTCGGGCAGTTTCGCGAGTGCAGTGATGACCTCGTCTCGTACCGAAAGATCTTCGAGAAATTCAGCCCGCGCATCGGGGAGTGCCTCATAGTGCTCCGGGAGAAGCTCCGCACGCTTCCCCCACTCAATACTCTTAGTGCGGTACTTCGTGTACGCAACGCGATTCAGAATCGTATACATCCATGAAGAGAAGCTCGCCCCTTCTTGTGCATGATACTTGTCCGCGTAGAGATACATCTTGGTGAAGGCATCCTGCACTACTTCTTCGGCATCTTCGGGACTTTTCAATATCGTGCGTGCGCGGCGTAGGAGCGCCGCCTCGTAGCGGCGAACAAGAATTGCAAAGAGATCGGGCTCCTTCTGCGAACGTGCAAGTACCTCCGCGTCCGTGAGCGTCGAGAGCTCAGTGTTTGAAAAACTCATAATGTCTGCTAGCATACACGAATCTGCCCTTGGCGGCACTTTTTATAACAATTCTTACCCTCCCTTAGTTTCAACACTATGGCCGTACTGTCATACAACGAAATACTTCCAAAGACCATTATTAACTACAATAATGAGCCGTACGAGGTGCTTTCTTCGCACATTTTCCGCATGCAGATGCGCAAACCGGTCAATCAAACAAAACTCCGCCAACTGGTCGGGGGCAAGGTCGTTGAAATCTCTTTCCACCAAAACGAGACCATGACTGAAGCTGACGTCGACAAAATGCAGGCGCAATACCTCTACACCAATCGTGGTGAGAGCTGGTTTGCCGAGGAAGATAATGCAAAGAACCGTTTTTCATTCCCTGAAGAGCAGGTGC
Source organism: Patescibacteria group bacterium (assembly GCA_038057055.1). Classification (GTDB taxonomy): domain Bacteria; phylum Patescibacteriota; class Minisyncoccia; order Phycocordibacterales; family Phycocordibacteraceae; genus C7867-001. The sequence goes on from JBBUDY010000062.1 coordinate 24,020, forward strand.
ACGATAAGGTACAGTGGCTCATCCAAAACAGCACGGTTGAAGTATTGACGTACGAAGGGAAGCCAATGACGATTAAGATACCAGTGAAAGTCGAGCTCGTTGTGAAAGACGCGCCACCGGCCGTGAAAGGAAACACCGTTTCGGGCGGCTCAAAACTTGCTGAACTCATGACCGGTGCCAAAGTAAACGTCCCGCTTTTCATCAACACGGGCGACATCGTCCGCATCAACACCGACACGGGCGAGTACACCGAACGCGTCGAGAAAGCGTAGCGTTAGATATTACTGGTAGCCGGGACGGTAAACGACGTGCCAGAATAACTGCCCTGGAAGCTCTTAATATCGAGACCAGTAAGAGTTTTTAGTTTGTTCGCCCATTTCTGATACTCAGAACCACTCTGTTGATAAGCGAAATAGTACTCGCCAGTGGTCTTGAATGGCACGCGTTGGTCAGCCGGTATCGCCGCACTTTCAGGACACATACTTGGCTGGGTTGCCCAATCATAGTATTTACCACCCGGGTTCCGTGCATCATAGAAGAAGTTGTTACCGGGGTCAGCACCTTGAGTAAGATTTTCTTTCGAGTAAAAGGAGTGGGAGCTTGTCGGGATAGCACTTGAAGCGCCGGTTACCGACTGAACCGATTGGGTATGATAACCACCCAGAATAACCTTCTGGAGATTCGCACCTGGTTCGAGGGTAATATTCCAATTCACGGGCTCGTAGGAACTGAGAGCGAGTATTATCGGTTTCCCCGTATTGAGTACCTTTACCGAGATTTGCCCGACCGTGGTATAGCAGAACTGGTGGTTAGAGGTTGCTTCATATACTCCAACCGCATAGAGCTCTGCTTGCTGTGCCGGGCTTGGCGTTGGGGTAATCGAGATAGGTACTTCGGGCTTACTTATGCTAAACAGGGAGTTACTTGTGTCGCTAATCGTGCAATTATTCGTACATACTTTGACAGAAAAATTGCTACCCAGCCCTGGCCAACTAGCGATGTCGGCTGGAACCGTGTAGCTAAAACTCTCGGTATCTTTCGTCGTTCCTATGAGCAAGCTGCTATTAACGCCGCTTTTCACATTTGGATAATCGTATCCCTTCTGAAGATAGATGAGAATTGGATTAGAGGCATCCACGTTAATACCACGTAAAGAATAATGAATAGTGTAGGTCTCCCCTATCTTCCAGTTTTCTCCGCCGTTTGGAGTAACAACAGTGACACCTGATGAGGAGGTAGCGCAACTGAAATTCGCGTATTCACTATTGCCATCAATCGAGGTGCTCGAAGATCCTCCACAACTACTGCCCCAGACCATCGGCTTGCCCGATTGTCCCCGTACCGTGACAACACACGTCCCAACACCCGCACAGCTGTAGCGCTCCACTGGAGTATTCACTGTTGAAGCGGGAACATCTCCCCAACACTTCTGCTCCGTCGTTGCACCATTGAAAACACACTTTACCTGTTCGGATACCTGTTCGTAGATTGTGGTACTTGGTGGCAGACATCCAACACTTACGGGGGTATTTGAATTACCTGAACAGGTAGTATCACAGGGCGCGCAAGGTGTTGTTGGTTCGGTCGGTTGTGGAACGGGAACAGGAGTCGGTTCTTGCTCATCGCGACATTTATAGAGTGCATTTAATTTAGCTCGTGTCATCGGTCCCACATACCCCGTCTGGCGAATGCCATACTTTGCTTGGAATGAGACTACGTCCCCTGCGTTGTTTTCGGAAAAATCTGAAGAATTGCTCGTGGTATCAATACCCGAAGCTGCTAAAGCTTGATTGAGGGCTACAACATCATCACCTCTATTCCCAACAGTGAGATCCTTGTTAAAAATGTGGCAAAATGGCTTCTTTTCTATGATTGGCGTACCGCCAGTAAGCGAAACTTGCACATTGTGAATAACTGATTGGTCTGCACCAAATGAAGAAAGGAGTGAGAGGATTGATTGAATTTGAGAGTCGGTGAGTCCTTTCGTCTGGGCTTGTACCACTACGGGTGAGATACAAACAGCCAATAATACGACAATGCCGAGGGTATATTTTTTCATACCTTGTAGTGTACCAAAGAAAAACCGCCCATGGGCGGGTTTCCCCCATTTCTCCTGGCTAGGCCTGCACGTACGGGAGGAGCGCCATGTAACGGGCGCGCTTGATATAATCGAGTGATGAGATTCAATTCGCCGTACGGAATTGTTACGCTGACCGATGAACGCAAGGCACATATATTCACCTTTCACCCCGACGTTGCACGGTGTCTCCCATACTTCGCTGACACGCTTGCGAAGCCGGGCATCACCATTATCTCGGCAAATGATTCGACTGTTATTATTTGTTATCACTTTCTTTCGCGCCGAAAGAAGTATCTCGCTATCGTTGTGAAGCTTACTGAGCATCCATTCGTCCTCACTGCCTACCTTGCGAAGAAACCGAAACAGGGTATCCTATATCCATGATTAAGTATTTTTATGATAAAGAAGCTGATGTATTTTACTTCTCTGAAGGTACTCCTCGGGTATCCGATGAGACTATAGAAGCGAAAGATGATGTATTGCTTCGCATAAATCCGCGAACCAAGAGTATTCGCGGCTTTACTCTCATCAATGCTTCACGACGCGCGCAGAGCGCCAAGATTCCCGCTCCACTTCCGTTTTCGCTTGTCGCCACAGCCTAAACAGTTTGAGCGACATTGTCCGCATCAACACCGACACCGGTGAATACACCGAGAGAGTCGAGAAAGCATAGATAAAGCCCGTCCTAAGGCGGGCCTTATTCTGAAGGAACTGCGGTCAACGCGAGGCGGAAATTCTGGCCGTGTTGATGAGCACTTCCATTTCCCTGATCATCAAGTTAAAGTCATATTCCGAAATGCGCCCCAGAGCAGATGCACTCGGCCTCGAGCTAAGGATTTCTCTTACGGGCCCTAGCAAAGTCCACGCTCCGAAATCCCCGGCAGGAGTCGATTCAAGTGTATGTCGAGCACTCCAATACCGGTCATTGCGTATTTTTTCTTTCTCGCTCTTTGAAATTGCCTTGTTTGCATTTCTCACAAAGAACCTCCTTTTGTCATGTGGACGAAAAAATCTTAACAAAACAGGTTAAAAAGTCAAATGTGCGTTTGAATGCGTTATGCGGCGACGTACGGGAGGAGTGCCATGTAGCGCGCGCGTTTGATGGCTTGCATGATGTCGCGTTGCTTATTCGCGGGGATGCCGGTGCGCTTCTTAGAGAGCATCTTCGCGTGTGGATTGGTGAAGAGCTTCAAATACGCGACATCTTTGTAGTCGATAAATTTCTTTATTTCTATTTCTTCTCGTTCAGCTTGGTATGCCATATTGAATAATTAAAATGGAATGTCTTCCGGATTGATTTCTTCATCTGGGTACTTGATTGTCTCGTCATCTTTTGGTGCTGGCTGCTCTTCTTGTCCAGAACGTGGAGCACCGGCACTTGAACCTCCCTTTCCACCATCGGCGCCAAACTGGAAGTTGTCGACGATAATCTCGGTACGATACTGCTTCTTTCCATCTTCTTTTCCTTCCCACGAGCGCGTTTGGAGGCGGCCTTCCACGAAGATGGGACGGCCCTTTTTCACATACTGCGCGATAACTTCTGCCGTGCGGCCAAACGCGACGACGTTGTGGAATTCGGTTGTCTCCTGTTTCGCACCATTCTTATCTTTATAGGTGCGGTTTGTCGCGAGACCGAAGTTCGCGACATTGCTCCCCGAGGGAAGCGCCTTCAACTCCGGGTCGCGGGTAAGATTGCCGTAGAGAAATACTTTGTTGAGGTACATGGTTGTATTATACCGCAGCGTTCTCGATAGCAACGTCAAGCTCGGTGCCAAGAGTTGCCTCTGTCTGTTCGGAGCGCTCTGGCATCTTCATCGCGAGTTCACGCATCTCGACCGCGTGACGCGCTGCATCTTTGGTCGTCAAGAGATCAATAAAACGAATAATGCGCTTATCTGCACCTGTAGACGTCAAAACCTCATCATGATTTAGTGGTGTTGCCTCGTACACGATCCAGGAGAAATAGGCGGAGTCGAAGTCGCGCCGGCCAGCAGTGTCTTGGCGGGAGATCGTGTAGGCGAGTGGTATCTTCTCTGGTTCGCCTTCGGCGACTATCGTCCCCATTTCTGCAACAAACGCACGTATCTCTTGATATGCTTTCTTTACCTCTTCTGTGGGAAGTTCAGGGTCAAGGTGGAAACCGAGCTCATAGACGCGAGGGTCTGAACCCGTATCTTCGGATGTCTCATCAGCCAATACCTCTTCATCCTGATTCTTCGCCATAATTTTGCCATCCTAGCACATCGCCGTACCAAACGCAAACTCGCAAAAGTTAGAGCACCAGATGTTCTAATGTTTATTTCCTTGTTGAGATTCCCACTTTTTGTATTCTTCAGAATCTGCAATATATTTCTTAGAAACAACCTTGAGAGCCTCAAAAACCAGACTCATTCCCCTCATAAAGCTGTACGGACCATCCCCTTGACTAGCATCATATTTCTCAAAATAGACGACAAATTTCCCATCAGGGTTCTGGAATAATCCAAACCCACATCCCCCACTTGCGGTTTCGTAATCTAATCTAGGACCGCCCTCTTTCCCAGAATTAATACACGAAATTGATGGGGTCGGGTTGTTATGAGAGGGAGTTCCACACGCACCGTAAAGAGTGTCGACAAATTGGTCGAAATTACCTCGTCTGGCATTCTCGAACCCTACTTCCGTATTCTCTCCCCATTCCACTCTAGCATAGCTACTCATGATGTCACCCACCATATCAAAGGCGTCTGATAAATCCATTGTAGCAAGTTCTATGTGTCGTATACCAATTTTATCCTTGACTTTAACAATATCTGCCTTGCTTATCATGTTTACCAAATCGTCAGCAATTTTTTCCCTCGCCTCGTCCCTTTGCTTTCCCGCACTGAACCAGTGGAGTATTTGATAATCCGGCATTTCATCACTGTGTAATAATTCCGACCTAATCAGACTTTTGGCTTTTTCAGTTCTTTTTTGAGGAAACCTTTCAAAATCTTCTGTTCTCGCCTCCTCGACAAAAAGTCTGGCGACATCCTGAAGATATTCTTGATATAAGTCGTATTTTGCACCATCTGGGTGATCTTTTGATGAATAATAAGCTGCGGCCTCTTTGGTTATAAAACCACCAGCAAGAACATCCTCATATTTCCCCTTCTCATTTTCAGGCAAATCCTCAACTTTCTTGTATTTCGGATCAGACGGGTTGAATTCGGACATATTGAAAGCTAGTTTCTAATGCCCTAATCCTACCCCCCCCCTGCAAATAAGCAAGGGCGGTGAAGTGGGTTGTGTTTCGGACTTCAATCCAGCTCGAACAGGCGCTTGGCGTTTGCGAGGAGGGTGACGCGGACGATTTCCGGGTCTTCGCCCCGTATCTCTGCGATTTTGAGAGCGACATCTATGACCGCGAGCG
>JBBUDY010000063.1:0-23028 GCA_038057055.1 Patescibacteria group bacterium
AGTCGCCGAGCGAAGCGAGGCGAACCAAAACCGCTTGATTTTTCCTTTCTGGTGCAGTATTCTTGAATTAGTCCGAACGCATTTCGCCGCCGCAGGCGGCGAGGAAGTCCCCCCGCTTGCCCGTCCGAAGCCGAAAGGCGAAGGAGGGCGAAAATTCGGAAAGGCGGCGGAGCCGCACCGCTCAAAACCGCAAAAGAACCCGGAGAAAAACATCGGCTCGAACCATATTTTAATTTTGGGGGAAGAAAATTTTTTGATCATATGGAATTAACTTGGTTTCCTTATTCTCTTGCCGCCACACTGCTCTTTGGTGTGGCAATGGCTTTTTATAAACTCCCTTCGGCAAAAAACCACAATCGGTTTGTTGCCACTTTTTGGTCGCTTGTAATTCCCACAATTTTATCTTTTGTATTTTTTCATTCATATCTTTCTTTAGGCACACCGGCGATGATGTGGACGGCTTTGCTTTGGGGAATTACATTTACTTGTATTGTTCTTCTCCAAATGTATGCCTTGAGCCATGTTGATACTAATGTTTTATTTCCTATAACGACGACCGCAAGTCTCATTATCACCGTTCTCGTAGGCATATTTTTCTTCAAAGAAAATATCAGTATTCTCCAAACTCTCGGCGTTATTCTTGCGGTCGTTACCATATTTTCCTTTCTCTACAAAAGCGGAAAAATGCAGTATTCTCGGCTCTTGATCGGAGTTGGTTCCGGAATTATTTTTATATCCGCCTTTAATAAAGTTTTGCAAAAAATTGTTGCGGGTAAATTTGATATTCACGTTTTTCAAATTTACCAGTACCTCTTTGCGGCTATATTCGCTCTGTTGATTTATTTGTTTTTTCATCGTCGTGATTGGAAAACTCATATTTTTTCTGGCGGACTTGGTATTGGAAGCTTGATAGGCGTTTTTAGTTTTTTCGGTGGCTATTCGCTCTATATCGCTCTCACAAAGGGACCATTTCCCCTGATTACTTCTATTCACTCGTTGTATATTTTGATAACCGCACTGACCGCATATTTCTTGTTCAAGGAACAACTTACGGCAAAAAAGATTTTTCTATTACTCCTTGCGATTGTTGCCGTTGTCCTAATTCGCATCGGATAAATGCCGCCAAAGAAAAACTTGAAATTGTCAGCGGTGCGGCTTCGCCGCCTTTCCGAATTTTCGCCCTCCTTCGCCTTTCGGCTTCGGACGGGCAAGCGGGGGGACTTCCTCGCCGCCTGCGGCGGCGAAATGCGTTCGGACTAATTCAAGAATACTGCACCATAATCAAAGACAAAGGCATTTCGCCGACAGAAGAACGGGCGGCGCGAAGCGCCGCATAGGGGGAATGCGCATTTCCGCGCGCTTCGCGCGCGTGGAGGGTTAGGTTCGAGCCGAAGATTTTCTGGAGAGAGGATTTTTTGGAGGGGGCATTATCTGTTTTCGCAATTTCATCCAGCATTGAAGCGTCTTTAATCCATTCTCGCGTAGGTTCAATCCACGCGGAAGGGGTTCGTAGAAGTCGGGCGATTTGCTCCTCCAGCGACTTCTTTTCAGACATAAGCGCGCGGCGGCGTTCCAAATAGTCGTCGCGCTCAATATCTTGGGCGACATAAACATCGGTGAGGCGAGAGAGATTGCGAGAGAATTCCTGCACTTGCTCGCGCAATTCCGAGACGGCCTCCGATGCAGTTTGTGTGGCCGTCTCCGCTTCGCGGTCGAGCATTGCCGACAATGATGCTATCCATTCTTCCGGCATCGCGTACTCGCCAAGAAGCGCCGAAAGTTGCGAATTTAATAATTCGCTTCGTATCGGCGCTTCAACGCATTTCTGCGTCCGCGATTTGCGGGTACAGCGGTAGTAGGTGTAGGAGTGGACGTTGCCGTTCTTTTGGTGTTTTTCTTTCGTCTCTGCCGTGATACTCATATCACATCCGCCGCACTTCAGTAGGCCGCAGTATGGACTTGGGTTATTCTCAATGTCCGGCGGACGGCCTCGGCCCAGCAGGACGGCATTCGCTCTATCCCAAAGGTCTTTCGTTATGATCGGTTCGTGTTTGCCCTCGTGTATCTCGCCGCAATAACGAAAGTGTCCGTAGTAAAAGGGATTTTGCAGAATGAAAGACACTCTCGAAATATGGATACCTCGATTTCCCCGCGACAGGACACCAGCTTTTTCAAGATTCGCGGCGAGCTCATCTAGGATTACTTTGCCGGTCGCATACTGCTCGAACATTTTTCGCACCAATTTCGCATTTTTGCGATGCACAACAACTGTTTTCGTACTTGGATCGTTTATATATCCGAGCGGAGCAAGGCCGGGATATACCCCCATCCTCGCTTTATGTCTTAATCCGCGCGATGTGTTCGCGCTCAACTGGCGGATATATTCGGTCGCCATGCCGAGCTCCACCGACATCATCAGTACATTGTCGGCTGGATAATAACTGCGGTCGTGCGTTTGAATATGCGCGATATTCCCATTTTGCAAAAGCCACTGAATCTGTCCGCCATCTACTGGATTTCGAGCGAGGCGGTCAATTTTCCAGCAGATGATACCTTGCGCCTCGCCCTTTTGTATTCGCTCCATCATCTCGCCGAACATCGGACGGCCCGGCATCTTCGCTGATTTCTTTTCCACGAATTCTTCAACAATTTCTAGCCCATCGCGCTTGGCGATCTCTCGCAATTCAGCGAGCTGGGCTTCGATAGACAAAATCTGTTTGTCTTCAACATCAGTGCTTTTGCGGGCGTAGAGAAAATAGTTTGTCATATTTTATTCGCTAGAGCGTTATCGCGCCACATAGAATAATAGTATCGCACCTGCTACCATAGTTTGCAACAGCACTTGTGCATATGGATATATCCACGAAATTTGGAAAGCGAGTTAGGGCGATACGCCTCAAAAAAGAAATGTCGCAGGGCGACGTTGCGGAACTTTTGGACGTTCATCGAACATACATCAGCAAGATCGAACGCGGTATAGAAAATATGTCTTTGCAACGTATCGAAAAATTAGCGAAAGCGTTAAAAGTTAAAATTGAAGACTTGGTCAAATGAATTTCGGGGAGCCGCCGTTTATAATTATTCCTAAAAACGGCGGGAATCGTGCGCGTCGGGTGGGCGGGACAAGCACTCCACTAAGTATGTATGCATTTCGTATTCGCATTCCCCTCCAAAAAATCCTCTCTCCGGAAAATCTTCGGCTTCTGAATTTTTGAACCTCCCCCACGCGCGCGAAGCGCGCGGCGAGCCCGTTTCTCCTTACGCGGCGCTTCGCGCCGCCCGTTCTTCTGTCGGCGAAATGCCTTTGTCTTTGATTATGGTGTCTCTATTAAAACACGCTAGAACCCATTTCGCCCAACACCCAACCCAATGATTACTCGCACCTCGCAGAGCCTCGGTGCTCGCCCCGCTCGCAGACTCGCGGGACCGCCCTTCGCCCTGCCGCTCTCATACTTTCTTTTTTGGCGGGGGAGGATTTTTTGAATAAGGAATGGCGGCAGGGCGAAGGGCGATTTTGGGGTATACTAGAAAGCATGAATCCGATACAACTACGACCGCCACGTCTTGAGAATGGCAAAAAAATAGGGATTATCGCACCAGCGGATCCTGTAAGAGGCGTTTGTACAGAGGAAACAATTCAGCGTGGTTACGAGTATTTAAAAAACAAAGGATTCTCCGTAGTTGAAGGAGAGTCTGTTAAAGTATTGACACAAATGCACACAGCCGGTCCGATTTCCGTGCGTGTAAACGACATCCATAAATTTTTTCAGCGTGAAGATGTCGGATGCATCATGGCCTTTTGGGGTGGTTTTAACACGAATCAGTTACTCAATCATCTTGATTATGAATTAATCAAAGCGAATCCTAAAATTATCATCGGATATTCCGACGTAACGGCACTTACAACTGCAATAACTACTAAGACCGGACTTGTTACTTTTTCCGGTCCCGGCGTAATTTCTTTTGCAAAGCCCGATCCGTTTGAGTATACCTGGGACTACTTTAGGAAGACCTGCCTTGACCCTCAAGAAAATCTTACGATTGAAGCATCGCATGAATATGCCGACGATCTCTTCTTTTTGAGGAAAGATAGCAATCATCGGATTGTAAAACATAATGAAGGGCTAAAGGTATTCATTGATGCCGAGGCAAAAGGAGAAGTCGTTGCTGGGAATCTGCAAACCCTCTTGGTTTTGAATGGTACAGAATATCTGCCTGATATGGGTGGAAAGATTCTCTTTGTCGAGGAAGATGAGACTAGTACCCCTTCTCATGTTGATAGGTTTATCTGTCAGTGTAAGCAATTAGGTTGGTTCAATAAATTGGCTGGATTAGTTTTTGGTCGCTTCACGGAACAATCACAATTTTCCTCGGAGGATTCTTTTGAAAGTCAACTAAAAGAGTATTTTTCTCAATCTAAGTTTCCAGTTTTGTACAATGCAGATTTCGGACACTCTGATCCAATGTTCACTATTCCGAATGGCGGGATGTGCGCCATAAAAGGAGATCAGATTAGTTTCGAACGAGCAGTCTCCGTTTAATAACGGCGCATATGGATTTGTTGCCTGTAGTCGAGAACATTCTCTCAAAAAGAGATTTTTTTCTTGCTTTGACTCAAAAACACAATACACCATTCTACACATACGACCAGAAAGAATTGGACGAAAGCATTGGGCGATTCATGAAGGCGTTTCAGGCCCATGTTCCTCGTTTCCAAGCGTACTACGCAGTGAAGCTTAATCATCATCCCCTTGTCGTTAAGCGCGTAGTTGAAAAAGGTCTCGGCTTGGATGTTGCAAGCAGGAGAGAATTATCTATGGCTATAAACGCTGGCGCGACAGAGATTGTTTATTTCAGTCCTGGAAAGAGCGAGGAAGACCTCACAGACGCGATCATCCATAGCGACATAGTCCGTCTGAATATAGACAGTTTTAATGAATTGCGTCGGTTAGGAGTCATCAGCAACAAAATGAAGAGGGGTGTTGATACGAGTATCCGCGTCCATTTACCATCACAAGGATCGTGGACAAAATACGGCATTCCTCTCAATGAACTTAAAGTATTTTGGGAAGAAGCAACACAGTATCCTTTCGTGCGATTAAACGGAATTCATTTTCACCAATCGCGTAATCGAACGACCGACTTTTATACCGATGCGATTCGTGAAATTGGCGAATATATAGGAGCGAACCTTTCTGTGCAGGAACGAGCATTAATCAAGTATATCGATTTTGGTGGCGGATTTGAACCATATAAAAGCGAGGGTGTCATCGTTCAAAACGAATCCAATCAACATGACTATCGGATCCTAGAAACGCCAACTATCGAAGAGTACGCGAAAGCAATTGGTGTAGCCATCACGAAATATCTCAATCCTCTTATTGAGGCGGCATATTTCGCGGAACCAGGTCGTTATATCTGCAATAGTGCCATGCATATCGTGCTTAGTGTCGCAGATGTAAAAGATGCGCAAAATGTGATCTTGAATGGGGGCGTCAATATGGTCGGTTGGCAACGTTTCGAGAGTGAATACTTTCCACTAATAAATCTTTCCTCTCCAGCAAAAACCGAGATTGAGTGCAATTTATGGGGGAATCTATGTACCACTTGGGATATTTGGGGCTATCATTGCTTCGCTGATAGTGTGAACGAAAGTGATATCATTATAGTACCGTACCAAGGGGCGTTAACGTACTCTTTAGCACAATCTTTTATTAGTGATATTCCACCGGTAATTCCGCTGTATTAATTAGAAATAATAAGATAAACATGGAAACAGAAAATGTCGGTAAAGATTTCATAACTCCTGAATATATACGGGGTGTTTCATATACTGATTTTGTTGGTCTTATCAATCAATGGAATGTACTTCCAGGATCATACGTAACGCTTTCGAAATGGGCTAAATTCTCGAATCTAAATCCGCAATCGCACTTATTGGAGGTTGCTTGTACGACCGGATTTTCTTCTCGTGAGTTGTCCACGATTTCTGGATGTGGTGGAGAAGGATTCGACATTTCAGAAAAATCGGTGAACATGGCAAACTACAATAAAGAAAAGTATGCTCCGAACATAGGTTTTTCGTATCGAGTGGCGGATGGCTATGCGTATGAGACAAAACAGCCGTTCACTCACATCGTAGTTGGCGCATCTCTGGGTTTCTTTCCAGATCCGCAAAAAATGCTTGATAAATGCGTAAGTATGCTCTGTGACGGAGGGTATATTCTCGCTGCACCATTTTATGTAACGGAGCCAATCTCCGGCAGTCTAATAAAACGTGCACAAGATATTTTTGGAATTACTCCGACTCAAGTCCCATATAAGGAAATAATGAAGCTGTATAACAAGTTCGAGATTATGTTCGAAGAGCACAATCCGCTTATTGGAGAAACGGACGAGGAGTTGCACTACTATTGCAAGAGCACGGTGGACCGAGCCTGTAAGATGCTTGGCATAGATGACAAAGACGTTTATGGGGCAATGTACGACAGGCTTTTTGATGTGAAGAATATGTCGAATGACCTTCGTCCGTATCAACGGTATGTCGTTCTCGTATTGCGATATAGGAAAGCGGTTTACCCGAATCGGTTCGTAGAGTTATTTTAACGAGACGCCATGATTCTCACTGGTTCTAAAATAAAAGAAGAGGTTGCCAGAGGGACGATCAAAATCTCTCCCTTTTCGGAGGAACAGGTAAATCCAAACAGCTATAATTATAGATTGGGACCAATACTGAAGGTCTATAAAAGTTTTGATGGTGAGAAGAGTTTGTTCGAAGAAGTGCTGATTCCTGAGGAAGGATATATTCTCCAGCCGGGTCAAATGTATCTCGGGCACACCAAGGAAATCATCGGCAGTTCCATCTATGCAATGTCTCTTATTGGCAGAAGTTCAATGGGGCGTTACGGATTATTTTTGCAAGTTTCCGCAAATCTTGGGCATACAACATCCGAGCATCAGTGGACACTCGAAATGGTTGCGGCACTGCCTATACGGGTCTATTCCGGAATGATTATTGGGCAGGTGTCGTTCTGGTGCAATTTCGGTGCAGTGGTCGAGTATAGTGGGCGATATGGTCGACTTAATCGTCCGCAAGAATCGTTCACACCATTTGATTGATTATTTAGCCATATGATACTCACCGGAGAAAAAATTAAAGAAGAGGTTTCGAACAACAGGATTGAAATTAGTCCTTTTTCGTCTGACCGCATTACCACCAACTCGTACGATTTAACATTGGGTGGGACAATCATCCGCTACACATCAAAAATTATAGATCCGAAAGAAAAATCTGAATACGAGGAGATTACCATCCCCGATGAAGGTCTTGTCCTACAAGCGGGTGATTTCGTACTGGGTCATTCCGCAGAACGTATAGGCAGCGATTACTATGTGCCGCTTATCCATGGGAAGTCGGGCACAGCGCGTATGGGGTTGTTTGTGCATGTGACGGCAGATTTGATCGATATTGGTTCACATGGTGTCTCAACACTACAACTTTATGCAACTCTGCCGGTCAGACTGTATAAGGGTATGCTTATCGCACAAGTCAGTTTCTGGGTTCCTTTTGGAGATATTGTTTTGTATAAAGGCAAGTATCAAAATAGCACCAAGCCGCAACCGTCAATGACGTACAAAGATTTCAAATATGATATTTTTAAGAAAGTTGATTAAGATTGTCTAAATTCAAAGAATAAAAATATGGAAAAGGTTATTAAAAATTGGTGGAATAATGCGTCATCTCATTATCAATATCTATTTAATATTCCCGTTGATGATATATACTACGGTCCATTTTGCCCGACGGAGAAGGAATTAAAAATTATCGATGTTGGTAATATAAAAAATAAAAAAGTTCTTGAATTAGGATGCGGTGGCGGACAATGTAGCATTTTTTTATCAAAAAACGGTGCTATTTGTAATGGTATTGATATTTCTGAAAAACAGATACAGTACGCTATAAAACTTGCGGAAAAAAATAATGTGAAAATTGATTATTATGTAGGACCGGGGACAAATTTAGATTGTTTCAAAAATAATGATTTTGATATTGTCTTGTCCGTATTTGCGATGCAATATATAAGAAATTTGGATAAATGTTTTAACGAAGTCAGTAGGATTTTAAAGAAGGGTGGCCGACTTATCTTTAGTTTTGATCACCCATTTTATTCCGTCATATCTCCTAAAACAATGAAGATAGAGGGTAACTATAATCGCAGTGGCTTAAACGAAACAATAAAAACAAGCGATATAATAAAAGCAAATCGATGGCGCAAAGGTGACACTCAGAAATTTGTATTTTATTTTAGAAAAATTAGTGATATTTATGAAAGTTTAGTAAAGTCAGGTTTTGTCGTTGAAGAAATCAAAGAGCTGATTTCATATAAAGGAAAAAATCCGTGGAATAAAATATATTCCCGAAAAATATCAAAGTACATAACGCCAACGATTATATTTGTAGCAAAAAAATATCAATAGAAATATGCCTAAAAGCGATTTGACTTTTGATTAGTCTTTGTTATTATATATGTAGTAGAAGTTCTTCGTAATACACATTAGAGAAGGAGATGAAAGATGAATCAACAGCTCAGAGAATCATTACTTGAGTACCATCGAATACGTGATTTTGTTCTTTATGAATCATTCCCGCTAGTTACGAATGATCCTACCGTTCTGTTCACGAACGCAACCATTACGCCGTTCAAGCACTTCTTCGAGAATCAGGATGTGACTCCTCACAATTATGCACTCATTCAGCAATGTCTGCGTGTAGGAGGTGGAGCTGGAGGATTGGAGACGGCACAACAGGACCCGAACTATTCGTCCTTGTTTGATATGTTCGGGTGTGGTCTTTTCAACTGCACCTATTCTGTCGCAGTCAAGTATTTCATCGATATGCTTGGTCACATCGGTCTGTCGAAAGCAAAATTGAGGTTTACCGTTCCTGAAACGAGCCATTTCACTGACGCTCTCATAAAGAACGGCATCGAAAACTCCTCTATTTTCGCTATTAATGAAAATGGTGAATTCTGGCAGGAGTGGCGTTTCGGCAAAAATGGTCTCGTCGGCAACGGTTTAACAGCAATCTTTGCTCGTGAAGATCATCATGTTATCTCGATTGGTGAAATGGTGAAAAATCCGTTGTCCTTTGTGGAGATCGGGAATCTCATCCATATTCATGGGAAAGCAGAAGATGGAAAAGTCGTTCCAGTTGCACATGAAGGATTTGAAGTAGGAATTGGGATGGAACGTCTCGTGATTGCTTTAGAAGGAAAGACGCTTTACGAACTTTCTCCGTTCCGTGAGTTGGTGAATATAGTTGCCAAGTGCCTAAATACGCTTGGTGTGGCAGATCTAGACCAGGGCACATTACGCGTAGTGACGGACCATCTCCGCTCGATAATTGCCTTAGTTCGAGAGGGAGTAAGTCCTGGAAATAAACAGCAAGCGTTTGTATTACGTAAACTAATCCGTTCGGTGCTTGAGATGATTTGGCTTTCTGTCGGCCAGATTGTACCTTCGGTAGAAATTGTTTCCGCATTTGCGGAATTTGACTCACCAGGACAGTCGTCGTTGGTACTGAAGATTGTCAATGAGGAAGAACGTGTCTTTCGGGAAACGCTTATGCGAGGGAAAATATTTCTCACTAAAAACCCGCTAGTCACACCTGAAGTTCTTATGGACACGTATGGAATTCGTTCGTCACTCCTTCCTCTGATAAACGGGTCGTAGATGGACTGCCTTCAACAGAGGCAGTCCTATTTTTTGAAAACTTGCATTTTCTGTAGAGGCGTGTTATGATATACACAGGTAGTATTCGGAGGGTTCTGAATACTTTGGTCTTTTAATAACGCAACAGAAGGAGGTGCCGAATGGCGCTCAAATCAGCGAATCAAACGATTCGCTGGCTACAGCGAATCGGCATTTTAGTCCTCGGCTTGACGGCTAACAAAGCGATGGTATATGGATACGACATCATTGTGTACCCATTGCTTATTGTGAAGTATGGCTTCGTCCACGGTTGGTTATATGCAGCCGCTGGTTCGACGATGCTATGTCTCGGGACGCTCTGGTTCTATAATGCTACAAAGCAGGACTGGATCGGCATCGAGACCATCAAACTCGTCCGCGATGGAGAAAAGGAAGGAAGAATCGGAAGCTTTTTCCAGAACCTCGCGAAGCGGGGTGACACTCTGGCTTTCCTTTTCTTGTGTCTCGCAAAAGACGGGTTCATCACAACCATCTACATGCGACGTGGAAGCGGAAACTACGCAATGGCGGCTCGGGACTGGAAGATATTCTGGGCGAGCACATTGGTTTCGGAAATATGGTGGGGACTGCTCGTCTTCGGTGCCATAGAGGCCTTTAGAATATGGCTGGCTCCACTCATAGATCCCATCCTCAACTGGCTCGGTTTAGCCTAATCGGCGACAATGCACACACATTGTCGCCGGTTTTCTTTTTGGTGTTCGGTGCTACTATAAACGCCATGGGAACCCATTTTGGCGAGCACATTACCATCGACGGTTATGGCGGTAGTCCAGAACGCCTTAACAGCGAAGATGCTGTTTTTTCCGCACTTACCGAATTATGCGATGCTCTGCGCATGCGTCCGCTCATGAAGCCGGTCATTATCTCCGCACCAGATAACCACATAAAAGACCCTGGCGGATGGAGTGGATTCGTTATCATCGCCGAGAGCCATATTAGCATTCATACTTTCCCAAAACGTCGATTTGTCTCTGCTGATGTGTATACTTGCCAGAACGGCATTGATAAGAATTTCGTCATTGATTTCTTTAAGAAGAAGTTTCAGCTTAAAGATGTTGAAACGCACTTCATTAAACGTGGACTCAAGTATCCGGAGGAGAATATTGTCCCATGAAAACGAAAGTTTTATTTACCCTCCTTTTTATTGCCATCGCGATTTCTATATACCTTACCTACGACCGCACCATCGTGAGGCACGACTTTGAAACGTTTGACTCTTCAGTAACGTCTGAGTAGCGCTAGAGGTCGAGGAGCACTGCGGCAATCCACGGGAAGGCGACAGTGACGTCGCTCTGGATGATTTGGTAGTAGCTGTCGGTTGAAAGTTTGTCCCAAGTTATCTTCTCTTTTCCTCCCGCGCCGGAGTAGGAACCATACGACATCGGTGAGGAGCCGATTTCTATGAATCCTGCCCAATCTCTGACCCCTTTCAATTTCAGATCGTGCTTCAACGAAGGTATGACACAAATAGGGAAATCCGCAGCAATGCCGCCACCCAACTGAAGGAATGCGATAGGCGAGGTTTCGCTTTCTTTGAGGTACCAGTCATACATAAGGTGGAAATATTCCGGGCCACTTTTCATAACAGCACCATCCAACACAACGTCCTCCTTATTTTTGTGCGGACCTTTGTAGGTGTAACTGGAAAAAATATTGCCCATAGTTGAATCTTCAAATCCTGGAATAACGATAGGGATATTCTTTTGATATGTGGCGTATGCCCAGCAGTCGTCCGGGTTCGCTTGAGGGTCGGGCTGAATCAATTTTTCTGTAAAGAGTCGGCGGAAGTATTCATGCGGGAAATATCGCTCGCCTTTTTCTTGCGCGCCTCGCCACATTTCCAGTAGATGAGGCTCCATAATCCGCACGCTTTCATCCTCTGGCAGGAATGTGTCGGTAATTCGGCGCAGGCCCGCATCGCGCAGTTCGGTTTCTTGTTCAGGTGTCAATTCTGTATAGCGAGGAATATTCGCATAGTGCGAGTGGGCGACATAGCGATAATACGACTCCTCGTGATTGGCGGCAGTGGCCGATATCAAGTGCACTTTGTTTTTTCGGATGAGTTCGGCCAAAATCACCCCGATTTCGAAGGAGCTTAATGCACCAGCCAGCGTAACGATCAATTTACCCCCATTTTGTAAATGATTCTTCAGCCACAATGCCGCCTGCATCGTCGACCCACCATTACAATGTAGCAATGTCCTTTCCGCAAATGTGCTTACCGGCGTAGGACTCCCTTTCATATTCGCACTCAAGGTACCCGTTTCCTTAGCGGTATTCTGCACAATGAGTTTCCTAAGTCCAAGGGAGAGGCTGTCTAATTTGCTATTTTCCATACTCACAGTATATCAGCCTCTAAGGTGGGTATAAAGATGCTATTATTTAGGGGTATATGCAGCAGCTTTGCCCGTGGGAACCAGCTCAATATTTCATCTTTTCAAGCAATGTCCCGACGCTTCTTTACTATTCACACCTCACTGCGGTATTAACGGCAGTCATTTTCGCATTGGTATTATTGCCGCGTATTCGAGAATCTCTCCCTGTTAAGTTGTTCATAATGACCATCTTGTTCTTCACGGCATGGACGGTAATTGATTTGCCGCTTTGGGCGCTCAATCGGCCAGATATAGATCTGTTTCTTTGGAGTGTTCAAGTTCTCGCTGAGGTGCTCGTGTACGTGACGGCATTTTATTTTGCCTATACATTTATAGTACAGAAAGATTTAAGGTTTTTATGGAAACTCGGTCTCATTATTTTACTTGCTCCCATCATTGTACTTTTACCAACATCATATTTGTTTCCGGGCGTTGATTTAGCCACATGCGTCATCTCAGAAAATCCCTTACTTAATTTCTCTTTTACCTATGGCATTGAGATACTCCTAATTTTTCTTATCTTGTTTACAAGTTTTCGAGGAACTGGCATCCAGCCGAACCGGAAAAAAGAAATTATTCTTTTTACCACAGGTATCATCGTGTTCCTTGTCGCTTTTTCTTCAGGGAACATTATCGGAAGCGTTACAGAAAATTGGGATTTGGCGCAGGTTGGATTGTTCGGGATGCCAGTATTCATTGCTTTTCTTGCTTACACCGTCGTTAAGTTCAAGACATTCAATAGCAAGGTTATTGCCGCACAAGCATTGATCGCCACGCTCGCGATTTCTATTTTCTCGCTTCTTTTTGTGCAGACGATATCGACTATTAGAATTATTGCTGGTGCGACATTCGCGCTCGTTTGTATCGTCGGCTACAATCTCGTTCGAGGTGTTAAACGAGAGATTGGACTTTCGGATCAACTCTCCGAATTTATGTCGCTCGCAACGCATGAGATCCGTAATCCGGCTACCTATATCAGAGGATCAGCCATGGGTGCGCTTGAGGGCGATTTGGGCGAACTCACTCCGGCTATAAAAGATACTATGCAAAAAATCTTCATTCGAGTTAATGACATCATTCATCTTGGGAATCAATATTTGGATAAGTCAAAGCTTGAGTTAAATAAAATCACCTACGAGTTTGTGTCAACCGATCTCGCGAAATTGACTAAAGATCTTGTACGCGAATTTGAACCGGCCGCCGCCCAACGCGGCATCACTATCACCTCAAACATTGACAAGAGTCAATCATACGAGGCGCAAGTCGACAACGGTAAGATAAAAGAAGTCATTGGAAATCTCATTGATAATGCAATCAAATACACCAAAGAGAGAAATAATGGATCCGTGACGGTCTCTGTTGTGAAAGGCGAAGATATTGTGACAATAAAAATTGCTGACACCGGTGATGGCATCCCAGCCAAAACTATACCGGAGCTCTTCAAGAAATTCTCCCGTGCCGATGCTGAGAAAGCGAATCTGCTCGGTACCGGTCTCGGACTTTATCTGGCTAAGATATTTATCAACGCACACCAAGGCAAGATCTGGGTTGAATCTCCCGGTAAGGATAAAGGGTCGACATTTTTTGTGGAGTTGCCCATTATACACGTCCCTAATAGATAAACCGGGCCTCTAAAATCTTATCTCGAGAATTTCTCGGAGATTCTAAAATCCCTGAGATGTTTTGGGTTTATAATAACCTCCAAAGTTCTGGGACTCATCGGATCTGTAGTCAGGATTGCATCATAATTATTTTGCTCAATAAATTGTAGAAACCATGAATTTTCTAGTGTAAAACCTGCATGAGGAGCATATTGTGTCTCACTATTTTGCAGGATATGTATTTTGCTGTTTGGTGGCAATCTTCCTTCGAGAATAGTATCACCAAAATTTCCCGCCCACTCTTTTTTCGTAGTAAAACGAAAACCATTTTTATTCGTATTTCTTTCACCGCGAAATAGTAAAAAGTCCTCAGGATTTGAGACAAATTTTTCAGCCAGAGCGTTTAAATCCTCTAGGAATCCGTGATTGATATATACTCGTTCAATTTCGTCCATCAGTTCAGATTCCTCATCGTCCTTCTTTGACAACAACTGCAGATACTTTTCGTGCGAAGTTTTCTCAATAGGATTGCTTCTTATGGTTAACATTTCGTTCGCCTCATCATCAGCCATAAAATTAGCCAGCGACGTGTAGCAACTTTCTATGAGTCCCTGCTCCTTTCTAGGTTCACTGCTTGATTTGATGAATTTCGGAGCGAATTTTAAAATCGCTTTTCGTATTCTTGATTTTGGGTAAGGCAGAGACGAGACAGGGCTCACAAAATCTCTACTTTCAATTTTCTTCTGCAAAAAATCAAAGCTTCTTTTTGCAATCTTCTCGTTATTAATCCACGGGATAAGGTTCATTTATGAAATCTTATCATGAAGGAAATTTTCCTCATAGGGAGCCGCCGCAGGCGGGGCATGCGCGCACGGGAGGGCAAAGTCGGTGTGTACTCACACCGACTTGGGGCAAGCATTTGCATTCAGCCTCGGGCTGTTTCCGCTATGAGCGTCCATGGCTAAGGACGAGCGCCGACCCTCATCGGAGTCTGGCGGGTTAGAAGCGGAAGCGACACCACAACATACACTAATGAAAACGAGGAGAGGGGTTGTGCGAAGGGCGGACTCCGAAGGAACGAGGAGGAGCCCGAGCTGGGGAGAGGACTCCTTCCTCTCCCCAAACAAGAGCCGCCCCGAGCTCCCGACCGGCGGGGAGGGAGTGCGAGGATAAGGCGGCACAGACGAATCTAGGCGCTCGTAGCCATAGCGGAAACAGCCCCGAGGCGGATGCCGAGGGGTGGATTGCCTTTGCCAATGGACGATAACTACAGAGCGGAAAAAACAGACCAGAGACCGATAAGGTATTTTGCATTGAACGGCTCATTTCTTCCCATGTGAGCCGTTAGACGGGAAGATTTGAGCCATTCCCGCCCGAGCCCTGCCGCCATTCCTTAATTCAAAAAATCCTCCCCCGCCAAAAAAGAAAGTATGAGAGCGGCAGGGCGAAGGGCGGTCCCGCGAGTCTGCGAGCGGGGCGAGCACCGAGGCTCTGCGAGGTGCGAGTAATCATTGGGTTGGGTGTTGGGCGAAATGGGTTCTAGCGTGTTTTAATAGAGACACTGGAAAGATAAACATGCGACATGCTATCATGTCGCACAGCGCGGGTATGGTTCAATGGTAGAACATCTGGTTGCCAATCAGATGATGGGAGTTCGATTCTCCCTACCCGCACAAAACGTTTTGTGAATTTGTCGTGTTACGATTTAAAACAATAATGTATTCAATTCCCAAAGAAGTTTCCATAGTCTCAAGTGGTCTGCGAGGGGCAGGCTTTGAGTCATATCTGGTCGGTGGGTGCGTCCGAGACATCATCATCGGTCTAGAGCCGAAGGATTGGGACATCACTACAAACGCCACCCCCGAGCAGATCCAAACCGTACTTCCCGACTCTTTCTATGAGAATGACTATGGCACCGTCGGGGTAAAGACTGGTTCAGAAGACCCGCAGCTTGCTATCGTAGAAGTCACTCCATACCGCACCGAGTCTGGATATTCCAACAAGCGGCATCCCGATAAAGTAGAGTTTGGTACTTCCCTCCTCGAAGACTTGGCTCGGCGCGACTTCACCGTCAACGCTATTGCGCTCGAAGACTCTCAAGGACAGCTCATTGACCCGTACGATGGTCAAAAGGACATAAAGGACAAGTTAGTGCGGGCCGTGGGCGACGCGTCGCTACGCTTTAATGAAGATGCTCTACGCATGCTTCGCGCTGTGCGCCTCGTTGCCGAGCTCGGCTTCGGCATAGACGGAGCAACTGCCACGGCGATAAGCGAAAATAGTAAGCATTTAAGCCACGTCTCACGTGAAAGAGTTCGTGATGAGTTAATGCGTATTCTGAATTCAACACAGCCAATGAGTGCGCTCGTACTTGCCCAGAAGCTCGGCATCCTTGAATACATATCAGCAGATCTTATCCGTGGCATCGGTGTCGAACAGAACCAGGCCCACAGCTATGACGTCTTCGAGCACTTAATGCGCACGATGCAGCACGCCGCTGACAAGGAGTGGAACTTTGATATACGTCTCGCCGGGCTCTTCCATGACGTATCCAAGCCAGAGACCCGCCGTTGGTCGGATGAGAAGAAGGAATGGACCTTCCACGGTCATGAGGTCGTTGGTTCACGTGTAACGAAAAAGGCACTAGAGGACTTACACTTTTCACGAGAAACAATTGATAAGGTGGTGAAGCTGGTGCGTTGGCACATGTTCTTCTCTGACCCAGAGCAGATAACCTTGTCGGCTGTCCGGCGAATGATTAAGAACGTCGGCGAGGAAAATATCTGGGACTTGCTCAATTTGCGCATCTGCGACCGCATAGGCACCGGGCGGCCCAAGGAGCAGCCATTTAGATTCCGCAAGTACAAGGCGATGGTGGATCAGGCGCTCCGTGACCCTATATCCGTGGGAATGCTCAAAACCGATGGAGCACACATTATGAAAATGTTCCACGTGAACCCAGGGCCGAAGATTGGCTGGACGCTTAACGCGCTTCTTGAGGAAATACTTGATGATTCCGCTTTAAACATTGAAAAATATTTGGATAAACGTACAGCTGAATTGCTTCAGCTTCCAGAAGCCAGTCTCCAGGCTCTAGGAGAAGCAGGGAAGAAGAGAAGGGAAGCGGCAGAGGATGAGGAAATAAAGCATATAATGGAGAAGCATCACGTTTGTTAGGTTGTGTGTGAAAGGTGTTCCACGTGGAACAACCTATAGAAACACTGAAGCCACCCGTGGGTGGCCGTAGGCGATAAAAGGAGCAGGGGGCGTAAATGGTGCCTCCGGCCGAGAAAGGGGGGTGGCTTGTGTTTTGCTTCTGGCGCTTCTCCACTTAGGACACCGTGCCGTGGGGCTTGTGTCGCGGATCGCCGCGGAGCGGAGGCAGGTACCTCGCAGATAGCGCTCTGATGCCGACAAAGATCTATGAAAGAGCATCCCGTCCTTTATTGATACTATCCCGCTAAAGGACATTGTAAAGGACACCCTGTGGATAAAGTGTCCTTTATAGTTTCTCCCCAGCCATATCCCAGAGCATCATAAAAAACTGTTTGTAGTCCTCTGCAACAACAGGAGATTTAATTACGTAGAGCAGGGAAGGGCGCAAGAAGCTGAAAAAGCTGACCGAGTCTTTACGGACAACCATGTGAGTTGCCCCCTCGGGGAGGGTCTCGAAGAATCTTGTTTCCATATCTGAATTCGATCCATATTTTTGCTTGTAAAGATCGCGTTCATGAGTATTCCCAATGTAATACGTCTTAGTAAATTTCCGCTTTTCAGAAAGCAGGTAGTCATCAAGTGATTCGCCCATAAGTTTGGCAAAGCCGGCGAGATTCCCACCGAGGATGTATTGCTCCTGCGGCTCTTTAACTGACTTTATCCAGTCGTGTTCGTATTGTTGTATCGCTCTGTCTCCCACATACATTTCAAAATCCTGCTCGTGACCCACAGTGCTTATTCTATTTAGATCCTGCACGAGGTCGCCTGTTTGCAGTAAGCGCCGCCGGGCAACTTTCTCTAATTCGCTCGGTGGTCGCGCCTTATATTTGCTTTGTTTCCCATGACTTACCTCCTCAATAAGGCCGAGAGAGAGAAGCTCTGGCAGAGCGGTGTAGACATATTGTCTATGAAGCTTTGCGCCCACAGCTATCTTGGACCCGCCGACCTCGACACCGCGCTCAAGGAGGTAGACATACACCCGGGCCTCATTTTCAGACAGTCCAAAGGACTCAAGCTCGATAACATAAGGAGTTTTCTCTTTCTTTTGTTTTGTCATACTATTCATTACAACTTACCATATCGCATATATTTTGCAATAGTTTCTGTCGCATAAAACTGACACAATAAACATTGACAGACAGCATCTTTCCTGCTATTATGGTGATAGAGATTGAGTAGCACCTTGAACACATCCGCGGAGTCTTCCGCAACCAACTTGAGGAGAAGCCATGATCAAGATGCAATGGGACTCATCAGTGTTTGCTGTCTCGTTCACGGGCATGTCCATGAAGCGTCCTCTGCTTCTTGTCGAGGGCAGAGCATATCTTGCCCTGACTCTCGCCTGTGCCGATTGCGGGATCTGTCGTACGCGTGTCGAGGCCGCCCGTGCCCACAACCACTCGCTTGGCGATCTCATCG
Source organism: Patescibacteria group bacterium (assembly GCA_038057055.1). Taxonomy (GTDB): domain Bacteria; phylum Patescibacteriota; class Minisyncoccia; order Phycocordibacterales; family Phycocordibacteraceae; genus C7867-001. The sequence continues at coordinate 18,383 of JBBUDY010000063.1, forward strand.
AGGTCGACTGGGGGAACCCGGGTTTCGGGTTCGTGCAAATCGACCGCCCCCGCAAGGGAGAGACCTGGAAGGACGCCGTAGAGAGTCAAGTCGGGTTTAAGGTCGAGGCCATGCACGGACCTCGATTGTGGCTAAATTACCCTGACCCTGAACCCGCCAACCATATCTGGGGTTGTCCGGAAGAGGTCTGGGGAGGGTACAAAGCCGCTCGATGACACGGCGTCCCAAGGATGACGCAAAACCCCTTCGCCAAGGTAACCGGCGTGTTGGTTCCAACTCTAAGAGCAACTTCGGTTGCTCTTTTCTTTTTGAAAATTGAAATCAGCTGATTTCTTTATCGAACTCTTCGTAAAATTTCAATAAAGAGTTCTCACCTTTGAAATCGAGATTAGGAGCATCTATTGGTCCTACAGAACTCCCTATAGATTTATGATAGGTTAAATACTTCCACGGTTCATCAACAGACGCGAATGACACAGTTTGTTTTTGATGTATCCTCTGAAGAAGTTTATCTTTTTCCACACGCTCTAGGGAAAATATCTTATTCAAGACCTTCCTTCTTAAGTCTTCGAATGTAACAAAATAGTCTTTCCATGCCTGCGGAGCCATCCCGTATGTGTTCAGCGCTTTATTATCTTCTCTGCCGCTCGATGGTGATTCATTGGTCATATTGGTTTATAGTTATACTAACAGGGTAGTGGTCCTATGTCCCGATAGTAATCAAGACCGGGCAGTGGTCAGACGTGCTATCAAAGCCTTTGCGCTATAGCGGCAAGTTGTGGATACCTATGTTCGGACTTAAACACAATATCCCTATGTATGACCGGTCGGCAAAGATAGGTAGATTTGAACATCGGTGATTGACTTATTGGGCAATCGGTAATAAAGTAAGGAAGTAAGGAACCAACCTATGCAAACAATAGAAAAAATACAAAAGATAACAAGCAAGGGGCAGATTACGCTCCCGGTAGCATGGCGTCGCCACACGGGCGCTGATACAATCACAGTTACTACTATAGGCAATCAAATCCGTATTGCTCCTGCACGACTTCAAAAAGTTTCTGAAACGACAGTCTTTGATGCTGTGCGAGATAATAAAGGGAAAGGAATAAAAATCGATAGACTCATAAAGATTTTGGAGAAACTAGTCAAAGAAGATGAACGACATCGAAAAATTGCTGCGTAAGGTCCACCCGCACGATAAGATTGTTTTAGTTGAGACCTTGCGTCTCCTCCGACAAGGCGAGACATTTGGATTGCGTATAGAAAAAGTGTCTGGAAGTGATTTTTATAAAACGCGAAAGGGGAATTTTAGATTCGTCTTTCATTACGAAGATAATGCAATCATCATAGATAGGGTAAGACTCCGTGACGAGAAAACATATCGAGGTCTCTAGCTGACGGTGATGGAAACAGGAAAGTGGTTCCTCCTACGCCCGCTGGCTTCGAAAGGGCGCGGCGGAGTTGTAGAGATGTCAGGACTTCTTTTATGGGGCATTACATTATCCACCCTATCTATTTACAAAAGGTTTACATTATTATACCATTGTAAACATGACCGAAAATGAGACCAAAATACTGGCTTTTCTAACAAAACGCGAAAGCGCCACTGCTCCGCAACTTGCAGAACATCTGCATCTCTCGCGGCAACGGGCATTTGTGCTTCTTACTAAGCTCGTGCACGAAGGGAAAGCCATTCGCATAGGTGAGCGTCGAGGAAGGCGGTATGCCGTGCCGAATATCCCTTTTGAGATCCGTGATCGAATTGAATTGAGTTTGGAGAATAAAAAATTAAAGGAGCATGAAGTGCTCATGGACATTCGTGATCGATTCGTTCCTCTGAAACTCGCGCCGGAAAATGTGAAAAGCATTTTTGACTACGCATTTTCTGAGATGCTCAACAATGCCATCGAGCATTCTAAGTCGCCACGCATCACGGTAGAAGCATTGGTATCGGGGCACACAGCATCTGGGTCACCAACACAATTCTCATTTACCGTTCGCGACTACGGTATCGGTGCGTTCCGTAATCTGATGCAGAAACGCTCCCTTACGTCAGAGCTTGAAGCGATGCAGGATCTTCTGAAGGGCAAAGTCACCACAGCGCCTGAAGCGCATTCGGGGCAGGGGATCTTTTTCACCTCTAAAGTGGCAGATCGCTTCTCACTGCGTAGTTACGGCTGGGAAATGAGAGTAGATAACACAGTTCCTGACATTTTCTTTCTCGCTGACGAAGTGCCGGTAGAGGGCACCGAAGTTCGGTTTGATATTGACTACCACTCTGCGCGCCATCTCATTGATGTATTCCGGGCGTTTGAATCGGAAGACGGCTCACAGGACTTCGATAGGACAGAGGTCCATATCCGTCTCTTCACTCATGGAACGATACACGTATCACGGTCCCAGGCGAGACGCGTACTTGTCGGGCTGGATAAATTTAAACGCGTCACGCTCGACTTTGATCGCGTCCCGACTATCGGGCAGGCGTTTGCTGATGAAATATTCCGAGTGTTCCGCATCAAGTTCCCAAATATTCGTATCCAAGTCGCCAATGCGAACGAAGCGGTTCAATTTATGGTAAACCGCGTCAACTCCGATTTCAAATAGTAATCGAGACCGGGCAGTGGTCGGAGTCGAAGATGTCGGGGTGAATGGCGTTATCACGCGGCCCCTTTCCATGCGAGCTCAAAGATGGTTCGCATCGCTCGATTGAATGACTGATCTTCAATAATCACAGCGGTGACAATGTTTTCCTTTAGATTAATAATAGAGACTTTTGAGTCACCATAGGCTGTGATTTCGCCCTGGAAAGGGAACTGCTCATGGGGTATGTATCTCGCTGTCGGCTTTATGTTGTTGGGGACATCGCCATAGAGCTGGTCGCCCCAGGCTCTATCAAGGGGTCTATCCGGTAAAATTCCTCTCGTTATGATCCCGAGCCTCTCCTTCGCCTTTCGGTATTTTGCAAAAAATTGTTTGGGTAAGAAGTTATATATCTCGGTGCTACTCGCGAAACAGACCATCTCATAAGGTTTTTGTTTCGTAATGTGGTCATCATAGACCCGCATGATTTCTTCGGGGCCCTCAAAATACTGAACCTTAAGCTTATTGGGGAGATTGGAATAGAGGCGTTCAAGTTCAGGGAGGATATCTTTTGCTTGCTCATGCGTTTCTCCGGCTTGTCGCACCCGACGTTCAGTGTAGCGGAGGAGGCGCGAGGGTCGAGCAACTTGGTAATACAGTTTCTTACCTTTTTGGATCTCGCTGACGAGCCCCTTGACCGACAAATCGAGGAGGACTTTGTAGACCGTGCTGCGGTTAAGCCGTGTCACCTCTGCGAGGTGCGAGGGGTATGCGCCACCGAGCGCAAGCAGTGCCGCATAGACAGCAGCTCCCTTGTCGCTCAAACCCGCTTTTTCAAGTCGCGAGGCGAGGTGCGTGTGCATGATTACAGAATAGCATATTCTGTCACCTTTGACGAACAAATTATACGAGTCTCTATTCTAGCCTCAAAGTAAGGCATTATTTATTATGTATATGATATTTCATACGCACATATTCTATACATACATTAGTATACCGTCGGGTTTGCTCACTGACTGGATTAGGAGAAGCTTATGCTTAATCAAAAGGTAAAACAGGGAATCATTAAGATGTGTGCCAAAACCGGGCATAAATTCGAATACCTTTCCAAACATGGGTCAAGCGACCTTGTGTACCTGGAATGCAAAGACTGCCGCGTGCTCGCAGGCGTCAGGAATCCTTTCACCAGGTGGGACCCTGATTTTTGTTGGGATGATTTCAACGAAACCGCCAACGAGAGGTACGCTCACGTCACGAAAGCAACATTCGACGACCCTATAAAACCACGTCGTTATAGGTGTTGGTGAGAAAATGGCGCCCGGAATTCATGCTGGGCGCTTTTTCTTTTTCTAGCTGACAGTTATGGAAACAGGGCAGTGGTCCCTCCTACGCCAGTCAGCTTCGGTAGGACACAGCGGAGCTGTAGATGTTGGGGGTGGACAATGCCGGTTGACACAAAGATTATCTTTAGATAAACTTCATCATATGGCTACTGCAACAAAAAATGTGCGGCGAATTATTGGGCTCAAGGAGCTTCGTGAGAATATGAGTACGTATATTAAACATACAGAAGCAGGAAAATCGTTCACCGTGGTACGCCGTTCTCGACCGATATTTAGACTAGTACCGGTGGACGAATGGGGAGATGAAGGAACATGGGAAACGGTTCTCGACTTCAGAAAGATTAATCCTCGTGGAGTACCAATAGATGACGTTATTGCCTCACTTGAACGGCTCAATGCACAAGATAGATAAATTTCTCGCGAAGCTTGATGCAGAGCGAAGAGAAAAAGTTCTCGTGGTTCTCCGACAAATCCGTTCAGGCGATTTCCAGAATCTCAATCTTAAGAAAATGAAGGAAGTCGGACCTTTGTATCGTGTTCGCGTGGGTAGAGTCCGCATTATTTTCGAGATGGATACGAGCGGCATCCGCCTTGTCGATACAGATTTTAAGAACGACAACACCTACAAGAAATACTAAGTGATGATTATCGAAACCGGACAATGATCGGAGCCATAGATGTCAGGGTGGATGGAAGCGGATTTTATACGGCGGATGAGTT
>JBBUDY010000064.1:0-28965 GCA_038057055.1 Patescibacteria group bacterium
TTTTAAGTCTTTTATTGCAGAGTGGCTTACTTTTACCAAGGACTCCCCTTGGTAAGCATCCTTTCAAGAGTAGCAGAGGTCGGACATGAGTTATACTGTATCTACCGTCATTCTTAATTCGTAATTCTTAATTCTCTCTTTATGATTCGCGTTGCAATTAACGGGTTTGGGAGGATAGGCAGAGCGTTTGTACGCCGGTCGTGGGGGCGCCTGCCTGCCATGCCTGCGCATGCAGGGCAGGCAGGCGATATTGAGATTGTCGCGGTGAATGACCTTGGTTCTTTGGAGAACCTCGCATATCTCTTGAAGTACGACACGGTGTATGGGCATGCGCCGTTTTCGGTGGAAGCGAAAGATGGAGTGCTGGTTGTGGATGGAAAAGAAGTGAAGTTTTTTTCAGAAAAAGATCCGGCGCAGCTGCCGTGGGGTGAATTGAAAATTGATGTTGTCGTCGAATCGACAGGACTGTTTACCGACTACGCGAAGGCACAAGCACACATTACCGCAGGTGCGCGGCGTGTGGTCATCACGGCACCTGCAAAGGACAGTCCCTCGACTTCGCTCGGGACAAGCGTACCGCTTGGAGCGACGGTGCTGATGGGGCTGAATGAAGAAAAGCTTTCGACGTGTCAGATATCATCGAATGCATCGTGCACGACAAATGCGGCGAGTCCCGTCATCGCTATTCTTGATGAGGCTATCGGGATTGAAAAGGCGGTGCTCTCGACGACACATGCCTACACTGCCTCGCAATCTATCGTTGATGGGCCGTCAAAGAAAGATATGAGAGAGGGCAGAGCTGCGGCGCAAAATATCGTGCCAACCACCACCGGTGCTGCACTAGCGGTAACAGAAGCGTATCCGCAACTCGTTGGTAAGTTTGATGGAATAGCGATGCGCGTGCCGGTGATGGCTGGGTCTATTGCAGACATCACGTTTATTGCGAAGCGTCCGACGAGCGTGGAGGAGGTGAACAATGTGTTGCGCGGCGCCGCAGCGGCGCCGCGCTGGGAGGGCATTTTCAAAACAACCGACGAACAGCTTGTCTCGAGCGATATCATCGGCGAGCCCTATGCTTCTATCGCTGACCTCGGGATGACCCGCGTGGTCGACGGCACCCTCGTGAAGGTGCTCGCTTGGTATGATAATGAAATGGGATATACGGAATCGCTCGTCAGACACGTGCTCGCGGCTGCCGCGAGCACGTGATATATGAAAGTCTATTTTGCCGCCGACCACGCCGGATTCGCACTTAAAAACGCGCTCATCGAGCACGTCCGCACGCGCGGATACGACGTTGAAGACCTTGGCGCTTTCTCACTCGACCCTGATGATGATTATCCAGATTATGTAACGCCACTCGCGAAGCGAGTAGCATCGGAGGCTGATTCTTGTGGGATATTTGCGAGTGGAAGCGGTCAGGGCGAAGCTATGTGCGCGAACCGCATTCCTGGTGTGCGCGCCGCTGTCTTTTATGGAGAGATGAAAGTGACTACTGCACTTGAAATCGAAGGCGGTCATTCTGAAGACGGATATGACGCCGTGCGTCTCCCGCGCAGGCACAACGATGCGAATGTGCTCTCTATCGGGGCGCGCTTTGTGAGCGGCGAAGAGGCCGATGAGGCGGTGCGCATATTTCTCGATACCCCTTTTTCAGGCTCTCCACGGCACGCGCGCCGGTTATCCAAGTTTTAATCCCATGAGCATTGTTGTCCCGGCCGTGCTCCCTCTCTCGCATGAAGATTTGAACGAGAAGCTAGACTTTTTTGTACAAATACCTTCGGTGAGTCGTGTGCAGATTGACGTTGTCGATGGGCGCTTCGCAACGCCCGCCTGTTGGCCCTTCTCCGCCAAGGCTACGAAGGGCAAGCCCTACTCTGAACTGGAGACGATGGTGCAAAAGAAAGAGATGTTGCCGCGTCTTCACGATATCGAGTATGAGATTGACCTCATGTGTACAGACGCCGAGCTTGCTGCGGCGGCATGGCTCACGCTCGGCGCAACGCGACTCACCTTTCACGCCGAGAGTACGGCAAACTTGCCGCGCCTCCTTGCCTCTGCGCGGCGGCGCTATGGCGGGCATGAGATTATCTCATTCGGTCTTGCACTCAATATCATGAGCGACCTCGCGCTCATCGAGCAATGTATCGACCATATCCAGTATGTGCAGTTTATGGGTATCAGTCGCATCGGGCGGCAAGGGCAACCGTTTGACGAGCGCGTGTTTGAAAAAGTACGCATATTTCATACTCGTCATCCAGACATTCCCATACAGGTCGACGGTGGCATTGCGCTTGAAAGTGCAAAAAAATTACTCTCGCTCGGCGTCTCTACGCTTATTATCGGTTCGAGTATCCTCAAGAGTGGCGATCCTGTTGCGGCTATTGCCGCATTTGAAGCGCTCCCGACCCCGTACGGGGTATAATAGAACGATGCTTACTGACGAGGAGATTAAGAAGCTCGAGGCGCGCGCGCGCGATATACGCGAGACGATAATTCAGATGTTGGTTGCGGCGGAGAGCGGGCACACGGCGGGTCCCTTGGGTATGGCAGATATTTTTGCCGCGTTTTATTTTCATATTCTCAATCATCGTCCGCAAGAACCAGAGTGGGAAGAGCGCGACCGGCTCATACTCTCAAACGGCCACATTTGCCCCGTTTTGTACGCGGCGATGGCACATGCCGGCTATTTCCCGATTGAAGAATGTCTCACACTCCGGAAGTTTGGGAGTCGGCTCCAAGGACACCCGGAACGTTCACGTCTACCCGGGCTTGAGACCACTTCAGGACCGCTTGGCGAGGGGCTCTCGCAGGCGGTGGGCATCGCGTATGCATTTAAAAACCTACAACCTACAACCTACAACCTACAACCTCGCATTTATTGCCTCATGAGCGACGGGGAACAGGAAGAAGGGAATACGTGGGAGGCGGCGATGTTTGCCGGGAAAAATAAATTGCACAATCTCACGGCCGTGATGGATCGCAACAATATCCAGATAGATGGCATGACTGAAGACGTGATGCCGCTCGAGCCGCTTGCTGACAAATATCGCGCGTTTAATTGGCATGTGCTCGAGGTAAATGGCAATGACATTTCAGCATTTATTGCGGCAATCGAAGAAGCGAAAGCTATTTATGAGAAGCCGACGATTATCATCGCGCACACAATCCCCGGCAAAGGTGTATCTGAAATTGAGGGGGATTACCACTGGCACGGGAAACCGCCCACGAAAGAGGAAGGAGAACGATTTTTGAAACAAATTCACCATGATTAACGAAAACGCAAAACTTTTATGGAAGTAATCTATGCGACGGACGAAGTGCAAGAGTTTGTCAGAGAACTTGAGGCTCCGGCGCGCGTGCAAACACGGCGTCTGGTTAGTGCTCTGGAAACTCATGGTCACCGTTTGCGTATGCCACATTCGCGCGCGCTGGGGACTGGCCTGTTCGAGTTACGCTTACTAGGATTGCATCCTGTGCGTTTGTTGTATTGCTTCCATAATCACCAAGCTGTTCTCCTTCACGGCATTATCAAGAAACGCGACGCGTTGAAGCCGAGCGATATTGCCTATGCACACACTGTCAGAGCGAACTATATTGCGCATATATAACGTATATGTTATATTAGCCGTATGAAGAAAATAACTATCAACCCACGCTCTCATCAGAGCATTCTTGCCGAAGAGCTCAAGAACCCAGCTTTCAAAAAAGCGTATGACGATCTTGAGTTTGAATTCGCGATTATTGATGCAATGATTCTTGCGCGCTCTAAACGCGGCATGACACAAGCCAAATTAGCGAAAAAACTCGGCACCAAGCAGTCCGCTATTGCTCGTCTCGAGTCGGGGCGTGGAAATCCGACCCTTGCATTCGTTCAAAGACTTGCTAATGTGCTTAACCTCGACCTCAAACTTACTCCTCGCTATGCTAAACGTTAACGCAAAACTCTCCGATAAAGTATTTGCGGACGATATCCCGCAAGCGCCGACGCGCGACGGATTTGGTACGGGCGCGGTGGAGGCAGGCCGAAACGATTCGCGGATTATCGTCCTCTGTGCTGACTTGAAGGAGTCAACGCGCGCGGAGCAGTTTGAAAAAGAATTCCCCGAGCGGTTTATCGAGATGGGTGTCGCGGAGCAGAATATGGCGACGGTCGCCTCGGGTATGGCAGCCGCGGGGAAAATTCCATTTATTGCGAGCTATGCGGCGTTTAATCCAGGGAGGAATTATGAGCAGATTCGCACGACTATTGCGCTCAATCAGGTACCGGTTAAGATCTGTGGTATGCATGCGGGCGTCTCGGTGGGGCCCGACGGCGCGACACACCAGATGCTTGAAGATATCGGTCTAATGCGCATGCTCCCTGGTATGACGGTCATCGTGCCCGGGGATGCGGAGGAGGCGCGGAAGGCGGTAGTTGCCGCAGCGAAAATTGACGGACCGGTATACCTCCGTTTCGGCCGCGCAGCGACACCTGTCTTCACGACGTCTGAAACGCCGTTTCTGATTGGGAAAGCGCTCATGCTTTGGGGTGATGATACTCCTCAAGTTGCATTACTCTCAACCGGTTCCTTAAGCTATACGGCACTCACCGCAGCAAAGGCACTCTCTGAAAGTGGCGTTCGGTGCATCGTGCTCCACGTATCAAGTGTGAAGCCGCTTGATGAAGAAGCAATTCTCGATGCCGCAAAAAAAGTGGAGTGCGTTGTGACAATCGAAGAACATCAAGCGGCGGGTGGCTTTGGAAGCGCGGTTGCAGAATTTCTTGCAGAGCATCACCCGATGCCGGTGAAGCGACTCGGTATTGCCGATGAGTTTGGTCAATCGGGTACGCCGGACGAGCTCCTTGCGCATTATGGACTCGATACTCTCCACATAGAGAAAGCTGTACGAGCTTTTATACGTTTATAATGTAACGATGAAATATACATTAAACTCCTATCTCGCAATTCTTCTCGTTACTATCATTGGCTCGGGAGCGGCGCTGATTGTCGTCCATGTCGGGACCGATGATGTTATCGCTACCACCTTTGTCGGCAATGAGGCAAACTATGCAGCGCTTCAGCAATCGATATTAGAGAATGACTTTTAAAACGGTCTGACGCAGTACTCTGCTGGCGCTTCGGCGAGAAGTTTTAGAAGTGCATCGCGCGTAAGGAGTCCTTTCTGTGCACCGATATGTTGTACGACTGACATTGAGTTAACCGGTCCCCACAATAGTGCCTCGGCGAGTGGCTTACCAAGCGCGAGAGCAGCTGCGACGGTTGATGCAAAGGCGTCCCCAGCTCCGGTGCGCTCATATGGAGGTTTTGTATCGGGATACATGGGCACTTGTAACATACGAGTGCCGTCAAAGGCACAGGCGCCTCGGGTACCGTCAGTGATAATTACTGTATCAGGACCATGAGCACGAAGTGCAGAAAGAAGATCTTTCATATCGGTTCTTGTCGAGACAGAAAGTATACGTTCTGCTTCTTCTTTATTGCAGAAGAATAATGCGCTTCGCGTATAGAGTCCCTGTAACTTTTCACTCCCAAGCTTTATTTGAAAGGTGCCGGGCTGGAAGGCGAGTTTCGTCTCCGGATGTGCGGCAAGATAGGTCTCTATTTCTCCGTGATACGGCAACGAATGGTCGGCGAGAGAGCTAAGGTACATCCAACGAGGAGCTGGAATCATGTTCGGGAAGCGGTACGGATATTCTTCATGCTTCACGAGGATTGTGCGGTCGTCGTTATACCACAGGACATAATGATAGTTACTTTTCATACCATCGTGCACAGATACATATTCGGTCGCGACACCTTCACTCATCAGTCGCTCGCGATTGGCTTCACCGACCGCATCAGAGCCAATATCAGTAACGAGTGCCGTTGTAAGACCAAGGCGCGCAGCCGCGACGGCAGCATTTGGCGCGTTACCAACGGCAGGCACTACTTCAGCAAATTCATAGGGAATCTTATCGCCAAAACGCATTGAAAGCATGCAATCTTCTGTCCCATTTCCACAATGCACTTCGGCATCTTTCAATCGGACAAATGGTTCAGTGACGATATCGCCAACCGCTAGAAAATCCATAGTGGCATTTTACCATGCTAAAATTATGTCCATGACTGATCTTGTCGCGATTGCGCGTTCGCTCTTTGTACCGGGCAAAGGCATTCTCGCCGCGGACGAGAGTGTGCATACGGCGACCGCGCGTCTTGCGCAGTACGGCATTGCGACAAGTACAGAGATGCGGCGAGAGTACCGAGATTTATTTCTTGGTGCCGAAGGTGTCGAGCAGTACCTTTCTGGTGTCATCCTTTTTTCAGAAACGTTGTTACAGAAAGGAAATGATAAAAAATTATTCTCAAAATCGCTTGCGGCGCGCGGCATTCTTTCTGGTATAAAAGTGGACCTCGGGACTGAACCACTACCGGCAAGTCCGCAAGAGTTCATTACCCAAGGACTTCTTGACCTCCCTAAACGCCTTGAAGAGTATAAAAAGCAGAGAGCAGTTTTCACCAAATGGCGCGCGGTTATTCGTATCGACGGCGACGAGCTTCCTACTGCAACAGCGATTCATGAAAACGCAAAACGCCTTGCGAGCTACGCGAAGGAAGTACAGTCAGCGGGTCTTGTGCCGATACTTGAGCCGGAAGTATTGCTTGAGGGCAAGCACAGCCGCGCGCGTTCACGCGCAGTCATTGAAGAAGTATTGCAGACGCTTTTTTCAGTACTCGCGGAACATTCTGTTGACCGCGCGAGCGTTATCGTGAAGACCGCTATGGCGCTCTCGGGAGATGCGACAGGGAAGAGGGATACGCCTGAAGAAGTTGCCGAAGACATGGTAGCGGCGCTTGTGGCGAGTGTGCCATCGCAAGTGGCGGGCATCGTCTTTCTCTCTGGCGGACAGACACCAGACCAAGCAACCGAGAATCTCGCGGCGATAACGAAGTATGCCAAAAACGTTCATGCGCCCTGGCCGCTCACCTTCTCTTTTGCGCGTGCACTCCAGGACGAGGCGCTTACGCTGTGGAAAGGGAAGGAAGAAAATGTTGCCGCCGCTCGCGAGGCATATCTTGCCCGCCTTGCGAAAGTCTCCCAGGCGGTCCGGTAAATTGCATTTGCTCGAGGAATGCGGTATTCTCTGCCGATATGCTTACGCTAGAGGTCAAGAAACGCCTGCCTGCCATGCCTGCGCATGCAGGGCAGGCAGGCGGAGATACTGCCGCGCCGGTACTCCGGCGCGGAGGGTCTATCCCGGCGGTGGTCTATGGCGCGCATCACACCTCAACACCGATTGCGGTGACGGCTGTCGCCTTTGAAAAAATCCTGCGCGAGGCAGGTGAAGCGACGATTGTGTCGCTTGCAGGCCTTGGCGAACCGCTCCCGACGCTTATCCACGAAGTGGATCTCGATCCGCTCACGAACCGCCCACGCCACGTCGATTTCTATGCGGTAACGAAGGGTGAAAAAGTTGAGGTCGCCATCCCCCTTGTGTTCGTCGGTGTTTCCTCGGCGGTTGAAGCGGGTGCGAATCTCGTGAAGGTGATGCACGAGATCGAAGTAGAGGCAGACCCGATGAGTCTCCCGCACGATATTCAAGTTGATCTCTCACTATTGAAAGTCATCAACGACCGTATTCATGCACGAGACCTCGTCCTCCCTGTCGGTGTTGAACTCACCGGCGAGCTCGAAGACGTTGTCGCGCTCGTACAAGAAGTTGTGGAAGAAAAGGAAGATGTTGCGCCAGCAGACATTTCAGCTATTGAAGTAGAAAAGAAGGGTAAAGAAGAGGTTGTGGCCCCGACGCCGGAGGGTCGGGGAGCCGACCAAAGCGTCGGCTAGGAAAAGAAATAATTTTGGTACAATAGACAGATGTTTCGGAAAATCGTTCTAGGACTGGTACTGCTCCTCGCAGTTTGCGGGAGTATTTTTGTTGCCGTGCATTCGGCACAGGCGCAGAACCTCACGCCAGAGGAGCGCGCCGTGCTGCAAGCGCAGTATGACGAGCTCCAGAAGGAAATCGCGGTGCAGCAACAAATCATCAAAGACACGCAGGTGAAGAAGAATACATTGCAGGGCGATGTGACGTTGCTCAATGCCCAGATCAAAGAGGCGCAGGCGCAGATTAATGCGAAAAACATTACTATCAAGCAGCTCTCTGCGCAGATAGTAAAGAAAAATGCGGTTATTGGGCAACTCTCGGACCGTATTGAAAGAGGGAAGGAGTCGCTTGCGTCTGTGCTGCGCCAAACCCAAATGCTCGATGATTATTCTGCTGTCAGTGTCGCGCTCGGTGCAAAAAGTGTATCCGAATTTTTTAGCGATTTAGACGCCTTCGTCTCTATCAAGACCAGTCTTAGAAATCTGTTCGTGAATATTCGCGCCGCGAAGGCGCAGACTGAAGAAGAGAAGGCCGACCTCGCGGCAAAACAAAACCAAACAGCCGATGCGAAGTATGTCGTAGAGACGAAGCAGAAACAGATATCCTCTGACAAAACGCAGAAGCAGCAACTGCTCGCGATTACCGCGAGTCAAGAAATTGAATATAAGAAAGTGCTCGCGGAACGGCAGGCGAAAGCTGCGGCGATACGCGCCGCACTCTTCCCACTGCGCGATGCGGGTGCTATCACCTTTGAAAACGCGCTTGCGTATGCGAAGGAGGCGCAAGCAAAGTCCGGTATCCGCCCGGCACTCTTACTCGCGGTGCTCACTCAAGAATCTAATCTCGGTGCGAATGTCGGGCAGTGCTACCTCACGAGCGACGCGACGGGTGCCGGCGTCGGGAAAAACACGGGAACTCCATTTGCAAAGGTGATGAGCCCCACGCGCGACGTACCGCCATTTCTCGCGCTCGGACTCCAGCTCGGGTTTGATCCTCATCGGCAGGTCGTCTCTTGCCCTATCGCAAGCGCGGGCGGGTGGGGCGGCGCGATGGGACCCGCGCAATTTATCCCCTCCACCTGGTCGCTTTACGCCGCGCGTGTTGCCTCGGCGCGCGGCGTTGCTGTCGCAAATCCTTGGGACCCGCAGGACGCTATTGCGGCAATGTCGCTTTATTTTGACGACTTAGGCGCCGATGCTGGCGGCTACACCGCCGAACACCGCGCTGCGGCGAAGTATTATGCGGGTTCAAAGTGGGCGACCGCAGGCAGAGGCTACGCGAACAGCGTTCTCGCCCTTGCCGAGTCTATCCAGAGTAATATCGACTTCCTCTCGAACAATTAGACTGGTGGATAAGGCACTACGTGAGGGGATTATCGGGTATAATAGAAAGAAACTTACTTTATATGGAAACAATACAAAAATATTTCTTCGCCGGTGCAGCTGCCGCATTAGCGCTCGTCTTTGTCGCCTGGCAGATAGGCTACCGAACCGGTCTTGAATCCACACCAACCATTCAAGCGACCCAGGCGCAGTTGCTTTCCGATGGGAAATCAATATTCGGAAAGATTATCGATATTTCTGGCGCGACTCTTACGATAGCAACCCTTGATTCGGCACTGCCCATTCGGAAGGTTATTATCGACTCGGAAACTGTTTTGGGACGGTTAGTGCCTAAAGATCAAAAAGTATATCAAAGCGAAATAACTGACTTTAATGGAAAAATAGACACCGAAAAATCAAGCACCGCCCTACTCCAGTTTCCCTCTCCGTTTGCATCTGAAACAATTTCCCTGACCAATCTCCGTGTGGGCGACATCGTGACGGTGACCGCTGCAGACACTATCCTCTTAGAAAGCACGTTCACCGCGACGAGGGTGAGCGTACAGTCTCCTCCTTAAACATGACTGGTGTTCCGCGCTATCTCCTCACCTTTCTATTCCTCGCAGTCTCCGTGTTTGGTTTTGCGGGGAAAGTAGTAGCGTTGACGATAACTGGCGTAAACCCGAAGGCTATTGTACTGCCCACAGGTGGATACACTGTAGATAAAGACGTTACGGTGTGGTTCTTCTGTGATAATCTATGGTGGCATGCAGGCTACTATCTTGACAAAATTCCGCCATCAAATGTCTTAAGTAACCCAGCCGATAACGGAACAGTCTCCGCCAATCAGACCATGTTACCCATCATCACAGGAGGTACTCAATTAACAGGTAACGACTCGAGTAATCGATGCGGAGGTGTAAAGGAAGTCCCATTAGGCAGGCTTGCGGTGGGGTGGCATTCTATACATTTTTTTTTATGGAATTGGGAGGGATGGGGTTCTTTTCAGCTGAGTGTATTTTCCTATTTTTCAGGATATTTCGAAGTCTGCGTCGCTAATATGCTTGACTCCTGCACCGCTGAATCTCTCCCGAACACCTGCGGAACGACCGCTTCTAGAGACGGTACTATCCGCTGTAACGGCTCGTGTTCTGCCTATGCTCCAAGCGCTCCCAGTAACCCGTCGTACTATCAACGATCTTGTCAACTCACCTCTGCGCCAAACGCCTGCGGTCAAACAAAAACAGCCAATGTTGGTACGTATGATTGCGGCGGAACCTGCGTCGGCACTCGACCTGCCGTACCCCCAGTTACCGTACCCCCCGCTGCCCCCAGTGTGTCTGGTCCCTCTCGCGCTCCTGCTTGGAACGAAGCAGGGTATCCGGTGAACGCGACTGGCGCTGCCTGCAATAACACCTCGGTCACCCAATACTTCGAATTCTCCAGAGACGGTGTGAACTGGACCGGAGACAATCCTGGATTCCCTCCGAGTTCTTGGGCGACGCTACCGTGAGCGTTGATTTCCTTATGCAAGCGAATACTCCGTCAGTGCCTTCCGTATCTCCTCATCGGGTACCTCAAAGCCCGGTCTGAACACAACAGATTCTGCATAGTTGATGTCCTCAAAATAAGAAAGTTGTTGACGAAACAATTTTCCGTTGAATTCTCCTGCGAATAACGCTTCAGCTTTGACCAAGATTTCGTCAATCGCATGGAAATCCTTCAGAATGAAATACAGATCAACATAGTCCTTCCATTTCGAGCGTTTCCCGAGAGCGAAGGCTTTCATTGCAGCGAGTGTGAGAAGTGTGGGTACTTTGGCATAGCTATCGAATGATTCGACGTATTCAATCGGGTAGGGGTATTGAAAGAAAGTTAGGTGTACGCCGTCTATGATGAACGTGAATTGGCCGGTATCCGCGCGCAATACCTCAATGGTTCTTCCTGCGCGCCTGAACACAGAGCGTATATTTGCATTCGAGAATTCGTCGGGGTTGAACATATCAAAATCAATTGATTCTCGATGGCCGATATGGAGAGCTATTGCCGTGCCACCAACAAGACCGAAATTTTGTTTGAATTTCGCGACAAGCGGGAGTAAAGAGTGTTGCTCTTTTGTTAAGATTTCGTTATGCATGAGCGGCGTATTTGTTGAAGTAGAGGTTGAAGTAATTGGCGACATCTGGATAGTAATTGCCCCGCTGACGTCCCGTTACCATTTGTTTGCGGAAAATTGTCGCCACACGTTCCATACCAATAATGTGAATCAACTTTTGCACATCGTCCCAGTCACCGTAATTAAGCGTCGCCTCAACAATCGCTTCTTCGTTCAGGGCGCGGTAATCCTTGACATACCAGATGAGGTGTTTGCGTTCGGTGATAAAATCATAGAGGGGATCGCTCAACATAGGCACATTATACCATATAATTATTCACCCTGGTCGTTCGGGAGCTGGCGACGGTGGAGTATACTGCTTACAGTGGTATGACACTTTCCCCACAATGACTCGTGTTTCGCGCCCCCTTCTTACCTCTCTATTCATACTCGTCTCTATGCTTGGATTTGCGGGGAAAGCGTCAGCGCAATATATGAACTACCAGGTCTATACTTTGTTTTATCGTGAGGGCGAACCGGTTACGGTGTTGGTTGCTTGTGACTACGGCTGGCACATTGGCTACACTCTTTCTGGAGGAGCTTTATCGGCATATCGTGCTCCTGGTATTTACGCAGTGGCTTCGGCCAATAACGCGAGCACCATTGGCGAACAGTCTTCGACTTGTGGGAACGGAGGAGAGACGATACATCTTGGTGCGCTAGGAGCAGGGACGTATACGATATTTGTTTTTGGTGCCTTGCCCAATGGCGTTCTGCTTCTCTATCAAAATTTTATAGCAAATATCGTCTACACAATGACGGTTGGAGAATTATACACAGCGAACCTATTTGATAATTACGGCATAACTGGTTCCGGGGGGGAGGGTAACTATGAGTTATTAGGTACGAATGGATATTACTCTAAAACATTTGATGTGTGCGTCGCCGATGTGTTTAAGACCTGTACGGCCGAGTCTCTCCCCAATACCTGCGGACAAACCGCTTCCAACACCGGTACCATCCGTTGCAACGGCGCGTGTTCTGCCTATGCTCCGAGCACTCCAAGTAATCCATCGTATTACCAAAACTCCTGCTCTCTAACCTCTGCGGCAAATGTCTGCGGCCAAACAAAAACAGCCAATGTTGGTACGTTTGACTGTGACGGAACCTGTGTCGGCACTCGACCTGCCGTACCCCCAGTTACCGTACCCCCAACCGCTCCCACCGTCTCTGGTCCCTCCCGCGCTCCTGCTTGGAACGAAGCAGGGTATCCGGTGAACGCGACTGGTGCTGCCTGCAACAATACCCCCGTCACCCAATACTTCGAATTCTCCAGAGACGGTGTGAACTGGACCGGAGACAATCCTGGATTCCCTGCGAGCTCTTGGGCGACGCTGGTGCCTTGATCGGGGGGCGGTTGTACACCCCCTACTGTTTCTATAGGAGAGAAAGCATATATACTTCATAGTACGATGTTGCTTCCATGCGTGTAACTGTACTGAAAATCTTCGCTCTGTTCGTATCGCTTCTCGCTTTGTCATCGTTCGTCTCTTCGCTATCGGTACGGGCGGCAGGTGAAAGCCCGGACGTTTGGGTCCCTTCCTATCAGCCGGCTGGCGTCACTCGGTATCAAGACTACCCCGATGGTATCTACTATGTCCGTGCCAAGACCAAAGATACGTATGGCAATACGTCGGCTTTTTCTGGGTCATTTCAGGTGGAACTCACGTATCCTCCCCTTACTGCTTCGTGCTATGTCTCACCTCCTTCCGGCTTCTATACCGTCAATCCTCTTTCTCCGTATCCACACGAACACACCTGGGCAATCGCTCCCGGAAGCGTCACGGGAGGTAACCGTCAATATACCTATGAATGGAGTGGAACTGATGGTCTCGAAGGCAGCGGCACTCTCGTCAGTGCTAGGGGCGCTAGCACTACGAAGTCATACACCACTGCGGGACCCGCGGGGAAGGAGTTCAAGACCGGCTCGGTGAGAATCACTTCTGCGGGGCGTTCTGCCGATTTCCCTTGTGGTTCTACCGAGGTTACGGGGCTCGCAGAAATTCTTGCTGGTGCTCCTGTACCTACTCCTTCTCCGAGCATGGTAGGGCAGGGTGCAACTACTTTTTCTGCCGTCATCTCGAATGCCACAGGGACTGCGGCAACGCCACCAAATTTTCCCAATTTGTTTCAGATTTTCCCGAGTAGGGCATATGAGACTGGTATTGCGACTGCGACAGGTCCAGGGAGTGGACCAATGATGACGATTCCTGGTCCGTCCGCTTCTCTCGGTATAGGTGAAGAAACAAATATTTCTGAGAGTTACACTTTCTCCAATGATGATATCTCGACGTACGGCACGACATTCTACGTCCGTGCCTGTGGAAATACAGACATAGGATCTTTCTCTTATACAAATCCCAATGACGGGAGTACTCAATATATCTACTACGCCGTTCCTAATACTTCTTTTCGTGAAGCATATTGGGACAACAACTGCAGTGGTTATACAGAGTTTACGGTTTATCCGAGGCTCGTCATTGCTTGCTCCTCTGCCCACTCCGGCTTGCCAGACACCGCAGTCGACCCCGACGACAATTATTCAAGTAAGACCTTCACCTGGACACACACTCCTGCAACCGGCGGCAACGGTGGTCCGTATACCTATTCCTCGTGGCTGGGCGGTCCGGTTGTTGTAGGTAACCTTAATAGTCTGTCCGGAAATGGTGTAAGCACGCAGAAGAAATACAGCACTATTGGTGTAAAGACTGCCGCAATCACCGTTTCTGTCATGGGTAATACATTTCAATCGACAACTCCCCCCTGTCCCGTCACTGTTCTCCCAATTGCCGATCTTACTGCGACCACCTCTCCGACCATCACTCCATCGTCAAATGTAGCAGGGGCAGACGGTATGGTGGGGAGGCCGGTCACCTTTTCAGGAAGTGTCGCCAACGCTGGTTCTGAAGCGACCGGGAGAACTACCTCCACCACCACCCTCACCAGTTTCCCCAATATGTTTCAGGTTGCTTACGGTACCGGCTGTGCAACAAACTTTGGTACCGACTGCACAATCCTCGAAAATGTGGGTGCAACCCCCGCAGGCTCTATGAATCTCAATGTTGGGTCCTCTCTAGCTGTGAGTGCCCCATACACGTTCACTGATAATGTTGAGAAAGACTATTATGTTCGTCTATGCGCCAACTCAAGATTCGACCATCCATTTGATACCTGGCTCGGCTATACTACGCTTGAGGCAAATCCCGGCAATAACTGCAGTACTCCGCAGAGGATCCACATCTATCGCGCACTTGCTGTTTCTTGTTCAGTTACTTCTGGATTAGGATCAGGCCGCACAGATGGTTTCGTCAATGACACTGTTTTCAACTGGACACGCGGAAGTGTGGATGGGGGTGATTTCCCCGTCAAAGGGAACAGTGCATACACGTACCTGTGGAATGGTACTGGCGGTCTCTCGGGTACCAATGTAAGTACCTCAACCATCTACAGCACTATTGGCACCAAGGACGCTGCGCTCACCCTCACGTCAATGAATTATTCTATTACACAACCTTGTTCCAATTCTGCTATCGTTACCGCACGTCCTGACCTCACCGCTAATTCTGTTACTCCCACGTCAGCGTATACCGGAGTTGCGAAAACTTTTACTGCATCGATTCATAATGACAACGTTAGTACGGGACTCGGCACAAATGGAACAGGCTTCGATAATCTCTTTCAAAGGGCAACAGATGTGAATGGTGCTAATGCAACTGATATCGGCACCTGGCGACGTACCAGCGCCCTTGCATCAGGCGGTGTTGTGGATGCGTCGCTCTCTTACACGTTCTCTGCGCCCGGGACCTATTATCTACGTGTGTGTGCCGACAAACGTAATCGAACTACGTATCCAAATGATACGGTTGGTGAGATTACTCCAGAATTGGATGAAGGCAATAACTGCGGCGGGTGGACAGAGGTGACAGTAACCAATCCTCCTCCTCTCTATACTGCCTGCTCGGTTTCTCCCCCGACTTCCGGTCCTTCGCCCACCTCCTTCACCTGGAAAATCAATAAGAACCAAGACAACACGTTTGTGACGGTGGGTGGGAATGGGTCATATACCTATTCGTGGCAGGGAACAGATGGTCTTTCTGGTTCGGGATCCAGTAAATCTAAATCATATTCTACTGTCGGTAGTAAGTATGCGACCACCACGGTTACTTCAACGATTGACGGTACCCCTGTCTCACAAACGTTTCCGTGCGACAATTCTGCCAGTATTGTGGTGTATAAGTGCACCAATCTCCCTGCACATGCAGAGGGGTATCCTGCACCGGACAATACCGGTCTTCTCACTGGAGATATCGCATACACTCACGGCGAGAACCCACCTGGCACTGAAAGCAACACCGCTACGAAATGCGAGTTTAAATGTGAAAGCGGCTACAAGTGGGACGGCAGTAGCTGCGCTCCTCTCCCCGACCTCACTGCGACCCTTGATTCCCCCTCTTCTGCTCCTGCCGCCGCAATCCTAGCGTTAGGGAACATCACGAACGAGTTCACTGCCACCATCTTAAATGCTCATGGTCCGACGCCCGCGGGGGCAGGCTTCACGAATCTCTTCCAACGTGCCAGCCAGAACCCTGATGTATATCCCACGACACCTGTGTCTGATATAGATACTTTCTCGATAGTTGCGCTTCCTGGTATGCCAGCACTTCCTATTGGTGGTACCGCAGGAGGCGCACTCAACTTCACATTCCCTTCTTTCACTCCCATCACGTCTGCATCAGGAGGACTGCACCGTAGTGGTCTAGCGAGTGTTGTACTCGCTCTTGATTACACCGCTCCCGCACAAAACACCTATTGGTTACGCGTCTGTGCCGACGAAAATCTCTCAAGAGTTGGCTCAATTGAAGAGTCAAATGAGGGGAATAACTGTAGCGGTTGGAAGAAAATAGATCCGCCGCCAAATCAAGTTCCTAATGCGCCCACTATTTCTGGACCAACGACCGGCACACCTTCTACCCCCTATCCCTACACCTTTACCGCCACCGACCCAGACGGCGACACGCTCCATTATCAAATAGATTGGAACAACAATGGCACTGTTGAGCAGACGCTTCCGTCGGCAACGACGTATGTCTCTTCCGGCATGAGCCAGAAACAAGCGAACAACTGGGCAAGTGAGGGAGAGAAGACGTTTCAAGCGCGGACAGTTGATGTGCGAGGCGGCACTTCTGCATGGACGCCATACACAGTGACACTCGCCTGTGCTTCCGGTACCGTCTGGGACGGTAGCGCTTGTGCCTTACCCGTTATATACACTCTCACTCTCAATTCAGCCGGCACCGGCACCGGCACAGTCACCGGAGCGGGGGCCTATAACTCGCAAACGAATGGAGTCCAAACGCTTGTGACCGCTACTGCCACCCCAAGCGTGGGCTCTGTATTTCTTAGCTGGGGGGGAGTCGGGAATGCGTCCGATTGCACCGGTACCAATGCAAGTATTTCAGTGATAATGAACGCCAACAAGACCTGTACCGCAAACTTCGGTCTCATTACCTCTTCGCTCTCGCTCTCCTCCTCCGCGCCTGTCTTGCTCACCACTATCGACTACGGTCAAACCACCAGACTCTACTACTCATCCGCTAATATAAGAAATCCTGCATCTTGTAGCATACGCAATAATGTAAATTCCACTATCCGTAGCGCAACTGCGAATGTGACCAACTACTCAACAGGGGATCTCTCTGCTCCACTCGTGAGACCACCAGTTCCTGACCGAGACACCACATTCACTCTTGTTTGTACCGGCGCTACAAACAAAGACGTCATGGTGTATGTGGCGGCAGGAACAATCGCAACGAGCACTCAAGCCGATTCGTCGTGTGCAATATCCGCAGGCTCGGGCTCCTGCTCGGTCAATCTCACGTGGTCATCGGTCCACTTCACTTCTCCAATCATCACAAACGGTACGGCCTCCCCCTACACAGCGGCAAATGGCACCGCGCCAGTGACGGTGAGGAAGGGAGGAGACACCTTCACTATTAAAAATGGCACCTATCTTCATTCTTCAGTCTACATTACTGCGGAGTGTGCTACTAATACCTCGTGGAATGGATCGGTAGGGAAGTGTCTTGCGCTACCCTATGCATACGCTGGTCCTGACAGGGAGATTACCCTCCCTACGGATCTCCCTGAAGTTACTATTCCTACTGATGTCGCAGATGCGAGCAGTCCAAATGGTACTATCGCCTCAACAGTATGGACGAATCCAGCTGGGCCTGGAACGCTTCGCACTACCGCCAATGGCGGTATCACCGACGGTGACACCCTTACTCCCAGATTTTCTGGCTTAGTGGGCGGCACGTACACCTTCCGTCTCACCGTCACTGACAGTGCGGGAATGACAAAGTCGGACGAGATGACGGTCGTGGTACGTCAGAAATATACTCTCACCGTGGGCACAGCCGGTAACGGTTCAGGCACAGTCACTGGCGCGGGGTCGTATCTCACAGGAACGGCGGTCGCAATTTCTGCCACCCCGAACGCAGGTTCTGTATTTAATGGTTGGACAGGGAATGTAGATTGCACAGATTACTTGGTGACCATGAATGCCGACAAGACCTGTACTGCAAACTTCGGTCTTATCACCTCCTCGCTCTCCGCTTCTCCCTCAACGATTAACTATAGTCAGTCCACCACCCTCACGTATTCTTCCGAAAATATCAGAGGAAATCCTGCATCGTGTAGCATCGACAATGGTGTTGGTATCGTGACTGCGAATGTAACGAATGCAATAAGTACCGCTCCTACCCAAGACACTACCTACACTCTTTCTTGTACCGGTGCTGCTGCCACTACCACCACCGTGTTGGTAGCAGCAGGGCAGTTTGTCCATAACGCTACTCCTCCATCGTGCACAATAGCCAGAGGTTCGAGTTCGTGTAATGTGAATCTCACGTGGACATCAGTCCACTTCGATACTCCCTCTTCTCCCATTATCGTAAACAGCGCCAGCGACTCTCTCTACACCGGCATAGAAAACGGTACTAACAAACCAGTAATTGTAAAAAGAGGGGGAGACACCTTCACTATTAAAAACGGTGATTTTCCTCACGATTCGATTAGTGGTGTCGGCGGTGCGGTTGGTGTCCGTGCGGATTGTGTCTCAGGAGATGTGTGGAACGGAACTGCCTGTTATGGTCCGCTCACCGTAAACGCCGGTCCCGACAGAACGGTTGAGTATCCTGCAAATGTTACTATCCTCACTGATGCCGCAAGTGCCAGCAGTCCAAACGGCGCTGTTACCTCAATGGTGTGGACGAAAACAAGTGGTCCGAATAACCCCACTATCACGAACGGTGATACCCTCACCCCCACATTCTCTGGTTTAGTGGAGGGTACGTATGACTTCCGTCTTTCCGCCACTGACAATGTGGGGGTAACCGGATCGAGTATGATGAGAGTCGTTGTATATAAAACATACGTTCTCGCCGTGAACAAAATCGGTAACGGTTCAGTCACCGGAGCGGGATCATATATCACAGGAACCGTGGTTACTGTTTCTGCCACTCCGGACACTGGTTCTGTATTTCTTAACTGGAGCGGGAATTGCACCGGCACAAATGCAAGTTTTTCAGTAACAATGAATGCTGCTAAGACCTGTACAGCGACATTCGGCGCTATCTCTGCCACGCTCTCCGCCTCTCCGACACTCGTCGACTACGGACAATCTTCTATTCTCACCTATACCCTCGCAAATGTATCCGGATGTAGCATTAATAACGGTGCCACTCCATCATCAGTAGCCGGCGCATCAGGTACAAGGTCAGTTATTCCTACTGGAGACACCACTTACACTCTTTCTTGTACCGGCATTTCAGATACTGCGACGGTACAGGTAGCGTCAGGAAGAATTGATCCAAGTACTCCGGCTGACTTGTCCTGTACGATACCCATAAATTCAGGCACCTGTTCGGTCAATCTCACATGGACATCGGTTCACTTCAGTACCCCCACTTCTCCCATTATCGTAAATAGCGCCGGTGACTCTCTCTACACCGGCATAGAAAATGGTACTGCCAAACCGGCGATTGTAAAATACGGGGGAGACACCTTTACGATTAAAAACGGCTCTGTGTCCCATTATACGACTAACACAATTGGCGCGACGTGTGCCACCGGCAGTGCCTGGAAAGTATCTAAAGGCAAATGCCTCGCGGTGCCTATTGCAAATGCCGGTTCGGACAGAACTATCACCCTCCCTGTGAATTCAGTGACCATCAGTGGCGCGAGCGCAAGTAGTGATAATGGCGCCATTACCTCTATAGTGTGGACGAATCCTGCTGGACCTGGAACGCTCCGCACCGTCGCCAATGGCGGCATTATCGTCAACAATAGCAATCTCTATGCCCCTACATTCTCCGGTTTAGTGGAGGGCTCGTATACGTTTCGTCTTACTGTCACTGACAGTGCGGGAGAGAGTCAAACGGATGATATGACGGTCATTGTGTATAAGACATATGTCCTCACCGTGAATAAAATCGGTAATGGTTCAGTTACTGGAGGAGGGACGTACAATTCAGGAACAGTAGTTACTGTTTCTGCCACTCCGGACGCTGGTTCTGTCTTCATTAACTGGAGCGGGAATTGCACCGGCTCAAATACCAGCACGTCAGTCACGGTGAACGCTGACAAGACCTGCACCTCAAACTTCAGTCTCATCACTTCTTCACTCTCCGCTTCTCGCACCCTTATCGATTATGGTCAAACCACTAGTCTTATTTACTCGTCCGAAAATATTGTAAATCCCGCGTCGTGCAGTATAACAAGATACAACAGAGACAACACAATAAATAATCCAAGTCCAAATCCTTTTGCATCACTTACGGTGAACAATGCACCCTATTCAGCCACAACGCCTCCTGACACTCCTACCCAAGATGCCACTTATAAACTCTCCTGTACCGGCGCCACAGACAAAACCGTTAACGTGGATGTAGCGGCAGGGAATATCTCGGCGAGCGCTCCGTTGTGCACCATACCTGCGGGCTCAAGCACCTGCTCGATCAACCTCACGTGGTCATCGGTTCACTTCAATACCCCTTCATCTCCCATCATCACAAACGGCGCCGGTAACTCCCTCTATACCGGTATAGAAACTGATACTCGACCGGCAACGGTGAAATACTTAGGGGATACTTTCACCATTAAAAACGGTTCCGTTTCCCATTATTCGGTTAACGTTGGTGCGACGTGTGCCAATGGCAGTGAATGGAAGACATATGCACTCAAATGTCTCGCAGTACCTATCGCGAATGCCGGTCCCGACAGAGCAATCACTCTTCCCACCACGAGTTCCGTTGACATCAGTGGTGCAAGCGCAAGCAGTGCGAATGGTCCCATTACCTCAATACAGTGGACGAATACAGGCAGTCCTACCGGTTCCGCCGTTCCTACCATTAGCAACAATGGTACCCTCACTCCCAGATTTTCCGGTTTAGTAGAAGGACGTTATGACTTCCACCTTAAAGTCACTGATAATACGGGAGAAATTGATGAGGATGATATGTTAGTTGCGGTGTCTGAAAGATATACTCTCACTCTTACCGTCAGTCCTATTGTTACTGTGAGAGCCAACCCTGCTGCTACCAGTTCAGGCACGGTCTCTGGAGGAGGGACGTACAACTCGAGAACAGCGAATGGAGATCGAACGGTCGTCCCACTCATCGCCACTCCAAGTTACGTCTCCGTACTTGAAAATTGGAGTGGCGATCCAGATTGTACGGACGGTTCAGTGACCATGGATGCCGACAAGGCCTGTGTTGCAAAGTTTACTCTCGGCGTCTGCAGTAACCCCACCCAAATTGTCACCGGAATCGCCTGTGACCCAGTCGTTCGAAACGGTTTAAATGTCCCCGCCATTTCTGGAGACGTCACCAGAGAGCAGACTAAAGCACTTTTCCCGGTCTGCACGTTTGACCCCGTAGTGACAATCTTCAACTCTACCTACGTGAGTGATACGTGCGTGTACCCCTCTGCCACTGCATACACCGTCACCTCTAGTAAAAGTTCTCACGGTTCAATGTCTCCGCTCGGGAATACGGTGGTCAGTGCAGGCGCTCTCGCCACTTTCAACCTCTCTCCTGAAACAGATTACATCCCCACCATTAGCGGTACGTGTCCTACTGGTGCGCTCACCGGTTCTGGCACTTCTTACACCTATACCACTGGAGCAATTACAAATAACTGCACGGTGGTGGCGACGTTTAACATTCCCACCTACACCCTTGGCATCACCTTCGCTGGCAACGGCTCAGGCAATGTCTCCTCCTCCCCAACAGGTATTAATTGCACCTCATCCTGTTCTTCCCAATTCTCCCTCAATACGGTGGTCACGCTGACGGCTTCTTCAACCGTTGGTCAATTTGCCGGCTGGAGTGGCGGCATCTGTAGTGGTACCGGCACTTGCTCGGTGACGATGGATACCGGAAAAAATGTGACCGCGACATTTAGTCTCGGTTCCTGTAGCGCACCGCTCTCTCGAGATATTACTGTCGCCTGCGATCTAAACGCTAGAGGCCTCGCTGCTACTTCTGGAGATGTTACCAGAAGGATAGAGAAGAATGTTTTCCCTAATTGTACGGAGAAACCATCGGTGTATGTGAGTGACACTTGTGTGTATCCACCTACCCCCTACACCGTCACCGCGAGTGGCGGCTCAAATGGTTTAATCCTTCCGCTCGGGAATACCACCGTCACTGAAGGGAACACTGCTACCTTTACCGTTTCTCCTAATACGGGATACAGCGCTACCATCGGGGGTACGTGCCCTGCCGGCACACGCTCGGGTACGCAGTACACGACGGGAGCGATTAGGAACGACTGTACGGTGGTGGCGACATTCACATGGGTAGACGTCGATACGTGCGGTACCGGGAGTGGCAGTACTCCACAGAGTAGTGAACCAACAGGGACAGCAGCTTGTATCGTAGGTACATACGCCAATGCTCCTGTAGATACTACGTTTCTCTGGAAGTGGTCCTGCGGAGCGGTGACCAACTGCTCTGCCCCGAAGTATGGCTGTATCACTCCTACCGATACGAATTACAATCCCGCTGACCCGCCCAATAACTACAGGTGTGCACTGACCTGTGCAAATGGCGCCACTAACTATCCTACCTGCATCGTGCCCGTTGTCCTTCCTGACCTTACCGCGAGCCTCGTTGCTCCTACGACAATAAGTTCAGGCGTTGCGGCTACCTACACTCCAACGATATCAAATGCGAATGCTCCCGTAGGAGTAGGCTTCAAAAACCTTATACAAAGAGCGAGTGACGCAAACGGTACCGATGCATATGTTGTCGGTACGTATGAATCAAGTGCGCTTCTTGCCGGTCATGCTGAAAGGAGAGCGCTCCAACTATCAATCCCTTCAGCGCTCGTTCCTCCTGAAGCTCCCCCTCTATTTGATTCAACTCTTATTTCATCTTTTGTCATTCCTGGAGGGATTACTACATCGCGCCCACTTTCTGCACCCGGCGGCATCGCGGCTGTCTTGCTCGCGCAAGGCTCTTCTGGAGGAACTTCGTATATGCGCGTCTGTGCCGACAAGGATTCATCGGGAGATTCTGGGTCAGTGCCTGAATCGAATGAGAATAACAACTGTAGCGATTGGCAACCGGTGAACAGTGAAGCGGCGTGCGATGCAAATGCAACTAAAAAGTGTATCTCTGAAGCAAATGCGTGTGGTGTCACTAATGATTCTGGTACTACCCAGTGCGACGGTTCGTGTTCCTCACCAAAGCCGTCAGATGCTTCGTGTCCGCCGACGAAGCCTGAAATCTCTGCCCTCTGGAAGGGAAGCGTCTATTACGGACCCGCTGAACACCCCAGCGCTCCAGGATATGAAGCACTCGGCTATCAGCTTAATGCACGTTCGACCAGTCCCTCAGGAGCGAATCTCTATTATTCCTTCGAATGGGCTGAAGACCTTGAACATCCAACCGCAACAGCATGGACGGGTAACAATGGATGGGGCACTGTCACTCACTACGCCAATTCCAGCCCCGGCACCTACTATTTCCAAGCATGGGCACTCATCCGGGACCCAATTGATAGCAATAACTTCATTTCTTCAGAACCTACCGGATGGCTTCCGGTCACTCTCACGGTACCAGAAGCGCCCCACGTCACTTGCGTTGGTTCTCCGGGCAATCCCTACATTGGTCAGCCGGTCACCTGGAGCTCTACCGTCACTGGTGGTGTGGGCTCGTATAGTTATTCCTGGAGTGGCGGTCCAAGTGAGACAGGGAATCCCAATAGTCTCTCAGGTACCGCGTCTTCAATCATAAAGTCCTATACCTCGGCTGGAATAAAGACAGCGACCGTGGAGGTCACCGATACGGTCTCGCTCCTCACCAGTTCTGCCACGTGCGACACGGGCACCTTCCAGCCGAATGGTCCGCCGTCTGTGAATACCGGCGGCAAGGGGGTGAGCGTTGGTGCCTGTACCGCAACGCTTACCGCGAATCCTGACCAGGTATCGGTAGGCGATATGACCTATCTCACTTGGAGCGTGACTGGTGGTTCAGTCTGTGCATCTTCATGTGTCGGCGGCAGTGCCGACTGCACAATAGATACATGCGGTTTTGCTACTGGCGGCGCAATTTCTGGTTCCAACGTACCAGCTAACAAATTACCGGTTAATAACCCCACCCCCTATGCGCTTACCTGTACTGCTGGTACGTATGGGCCACCACCACAGGCAAATGCATCGGTGAAAGTTACTCCTCCGCAACCAAAGGTATTCTTGTGTGGTGAGACGTGCACTAGCGGTGGTGGAGGTGGGAGCAGTGTGACTGGCGGGAGTGTGCTCGTGGATCTGGCTAAACCAGATAATGTTACCATTACATGGGAACCTCCGCCTTCGCGTACGTGCGCCCAGTTCCCCTCTTGCAGTATCACGAAAAACGGTGTTGCGTGGAGGTCCAATCTCGCTTGCTCAGGTACGGTCACCGACACCGCGACCGCCCAGACCACATACGGTGTCGACTGCAAAACCCCTTCAAACGTTCACGCAGTCAGATCGATATTAGTGAATGTGTTGCTAAATTATAAAGAGTTTTAATCAATCATCCTGTATGCGTATCTTCTTCCCAATATTTATCGCCGCTTACATTATATTCACCCCATTTGTCGTGTGGGCACAAGGCACAACACCACCGCCACCAGATACTACAGGAGGTCCTCCAAACGTGAGACCGCCGACACCGGCACCGACCGAGCCACTCCCGGCGACTCCGCTCCCCGACAGTGTGAAAGTGGATGCAGCGAACACTGGTGGGGAGGATCCAGTTACGGCTTCAGCTGAATCCGAGCCGTTGTCGCCGACCGGGAGTTCGATGGTGCCCTTTCTATTTATCGGTATCTTAGCCGTGTTGGCCATAGGTATCGTGTGGTACCTCTGGCATCGAAAAGGATTAAAGCATATGGTATAGGCAGTGTAACTAGAAATACTAGCGCATTGGGAAGACGCGTGGTATTCTCCAGTGATGAAAAAGGACATTCATCCAGCAGAGTACCGTCCCGTCGTCTTTGAGGACCTTGCCTCGGGCGCGGCGTTTCTCATTGGGTCAACTATTACGACGACCGAAACAACCAAGTTTGAAGGAAAGGTGTATCCGAAGGCGACGGTTGAAATCTCGAGCAAATCGCATCCGTTCTACACGGGCGAGGACCGTATGCTCGACAAGACTGGTCGCGTAGAACGCTTCAAGCAGCGCGCCGCAAAGAAAAAGTAGGGCTATACTGGAGGGATGGAGTACGCAGAATATTTACGCCTACAAAAAGAACAAAAAGAAAATCCGAGCGCCGCACCAATCTCGGTAGTGATGGAGCTGCGTGCGGGCGTAGGCGGCGATGAAGCGGCTATCTTTGCCCGCGACTTGAAAGAGATGTATCAGAAGTATGCCGAACATCGCGGGTGGAAGACGCGGGTTGTTGATGACCTCACGATTGAAATTGCTGGAGCAGATGCATATGACGCTCTGCGATATGAAACGGGAGTGCATCGGGTACAGCGCATCCCACTTACGGAAAAGTCGGGTCGCATCCACACATCGACCGCTTCAATCGCTGTCTTACCGATTCGCGCGAAATCGAAGATGGATATCAACCCGGTCGATATCGAAATGGAATTCTCGCGGAGCGGTGGGGCGGGCGGGCAGAATGTAAATAAAGTCGAGACTGCCGTGCGGCTCATCCACAAGCCGACCGGCATCGACGTGCGTTCCTCAAGTGAGCGTAGTCAGCTCGCGAACCGCGAGAAGGCGATGCAGATTCTCGTTGCAAAGCTCGAATTTCTGCACGAAGAAGAAGAGGCGCGGAAACACGCTGCCGAGCGCAAGGCGCAGATAGGCACCGGCGACCGTTCAGAGAAAATCCGCACCTATAATTATCTCCAAGACCGTGTGACCGACCATCGGCTCAAAGAATCCTGGCATAACCTCCCGAAAATAATGGCGGGCGGCATCGACGATATCATTGAAGCGCTTCGCACCGCCAGTCAACTCTAAATTACAAGGTCGAACCTTGTATTATTCTGGGTCGTAAGTAAGCCACTCTGTGACAAGAGTTTTAAAGTCAGTATCAGATGAAAAATATTCTGGCAACGCTTCTCGCGCGAGAATCATTCCTTCTAGTCGTTCCTCCCCGAGATGGTCAGGATAACTTGATGGAGTATACGTCTCAAGATATCTCTCAGCATGTTCTCTGTTCGTAATACCAGTCTTTTTCCATTTCGGCTCGACAAGCTTCACAGGGTTAAGATGAATATAGGAAATGAGATAACGCATATAACGATCATCAGCAACGTGAGTCGCCTTGAATTTCCCCTGGAAAAGGGAACCATTGCGTTCATATTTCTTATTGAAATACATCGTATAACCAGTCGTAATCTTCTGCATAAATTTGCTGACACCACCTTCCTCAGCTTCCCGGACCAGTAAATGAAAATGATTTGGCATCAAACAATAAGCAACAATCTCAACAAGCGGATTGCCTGTTCTAGGTTCGACTATTTCTGACAAGGTTCGACCTTGTAATTTCAAATCCGTTGGATTGTCTTGATTTGCGAGATAGAGAAGAGCGAGGAAGCGGTCTCGATCGGAGCGGGAAGTGAATACGTTTCTCTTTTCTGTGCCACGATTATAGATATGATAAAACTCACCGGGCGCGAATGAAAAAGTACGTGTCATATTGCCCTTTAATATAAGCATGAATTTCTACAAGGTCGAACCTTGTAAACAACATGATGTCCAAGTTAGGCAATTGCTTTTCTTTAATTTTAGAGTAGGATTTTCTCAGGAGTAATACGCGGTTTTACGGTTTTAACTGGAATTCCACCCGAAGGAGGCAACGATGAAATGCGAGTTTTGCAGTCAGGAAATACCTGCTTCTGTTGTTGCCGAGCAAGCGACACGACGGGAGAGGCAGAAGGCATTGCATGAAAAAGCTCTAAAGGAATGGGCTGCGCGGTATCCGATGGATTTTGCATGGATCCCGCTTCTTGCGGCTATGGTCGCGTGTTTTGCATTCGGAATAGAAGCGAACATTATGCACCCGGAGGGACCCACCGTCCTGGCACAGACTCTCTTCTACGCGATCATATGTGCGCTGTTTGCGTTCATGCTTCTGGGAACTTGGTACAACCCAAGGATGGAAAGCCGCGCCAAGAGAAGAATGTTTGCAGAAAAGCCAGAGCTCGCTGAGGCTCTCTGGCCGAGCAACAATTCATAATGGGTCACCGAATAGGCAAAGGTCGCTTCGGTGGCTTTTGCTTTTTCGATTTGCTTTATGAAGAAGATTCGGGTAAAGTAGCCACACATGACGATCGTGACCAGTACGGTAGAGCTGAAGCGCCTCTTCGACACAGGGGCGCATTTCGCGCAGGTGAAGAGCCGCCGTCACCCCTCGATGAAGCCTTTCCTCGTCGGCACGAAGGGCCGTCAGGAGATTATCGACCTCGTGAAGACGACCGAGCAGCTCGAGGCGGCGAAGGGCGTTATGGCCGCACTCGCAAAGGAAGGGAAGACTGTTCTTTTTGTGGGCGGGAAAGTCGAGATAGCGGCGCTGGTTAAAAAGGCTGCGCAGGAAATTGGACAGCCATACGTCGCAACGCGCTGGCTCGGCGGCACCATTTCCAACTGGACCGAGATAAAGAAGCGCATCGACCGTCTCGCGGAGCTTACTGACAAGGCAGCAGCCGGTACACTTGCGAAACAACACACAAAGCTTGAGCTTGTGATGATTGATCGCGAAAAAAAGCGCCTCGAGCTCCGGCTCGACGGTATCACAACACTCGCGAAACGCCCTGACGCGCTCCTCGTGGTGGACACCAAGCATGAGAAGCATGCAGTGAAGGAGGCGAAGGACGCCGGCATTCCGGTCATTGCCATTATGAGTTCGGACTGCGACCTCTCTGACGCGGCATATCCGATCGTCGCGAATGACACCTCGCGCGAAACGGTAGGACTCATCCTCTCCGAACTTGCCGAGGCGTTTGCGAAGGGGCAGGCGGCGTAAGACGGGCGCGCGTAGCGCGCCCGCGTGTTATTATCTTTAAATAACTATGGAACTCACCACCGACATCATTAAGAAATTGCGCGACATGACTGGCGTGTCCATCATGCAGTGCAAAAAGGCTCTCGAAGAGGCAGGCGGTGACCTTGCAAAGGCCGAAGTCATCTTGAAGAAACATTCAGCTGCGGCTGCCGAGAAGAAGGGAGAGCGGGAACTGAAAGCTGGTATCATCGGGAGCTACGTCCATGACGGAGGTATCGGTGCGATGGTCGCTCTCTCCTGCGAGACCGATTTTGTTGCCAAGAACCCAGAGTTCGGCGTGCTTGCGCGCGATATCGCGATGCAAGTCGCTGCAATGAATCCTGAAAAAACAGAAGATCTATTTGAACAGCCGTTCATCAAGGATGAGAGCAAGACCGTGCAACATCTTCTGAACGAAGCGACGCAAAAATTCGGCGAGCGCATTGAGGTGAGCCGTTTCGTGCGTCTCTCCGCTCGCTCTTAGCCGTGACGCCCCTTATCTTCATTCTCGTCACGATTGCGCTCCTCGGCGGCTTCCTCGCGCTTACCGATTACGAGGTGCGTCGCGGTACACGTTTCTTTGCGTTACAGCGTGCACGTCTTGACCATACTGTTGAACGAGCTGAATTTATTTTCACCCACATTGATTTTGGAGCATTCGTTCGAGATGAAATCCGAGCTTTTGTTGCGCGTATGGGTCATGACATCGCACATTTGTTTCTGCAGGCAATACGTGCGGTCGAACGGCTGCTCACACGATTTGTCCGATATATGCGCTCTCGGCATGAGGCAGATACCGCTCCGGGTGAAAATGTGAGAGAGTTTGTAAAGACGCTTTCAGACTTCAAAGGGAGCCTGAAGGCGACCCATCCGGAGATTTCTGATATAGAATCAAAGTAAGCCGCCTTAGCTCAGCCCCGACGCCATGCAGCATGGGTCGGGGAGCCGACCCCCGACAGTCGGGGCGTCGGCTTTGGTAGAGCCGTATTGTAAACTTCAGAATATGCCTTGCGAGCACCCTCGCCCCTCAAAGTCCCCACCCTGCTTGCGTTAGCGAATAATAACTC
>JBBUDY010000065.1:0-4563 GCA_038057055.1 Patescibacteria group bacterium
TCGATGAGATGATGCGGGATCGACGCTTACTAGACCCCCTCCACCTCTCGAGCGAGCGGGTTGGAGAGCTTCTTGCCGAGGTTGAAGGCCTCCTTTCGCTTCCACCAGCTCTTCATGATATTGTTTCCGTATGACAAAAGACTTCTCAACAACCTCATTCGTCATTGGGATTATGGTTGGCGCGCTTCTCGCGGGAGCATGGTTTTTGGGCGGTGATATCTCCCTCAACCCCTACGGTTCAGTACCGATTTCTGCAACGTCAACCAACGTCTCGATACGAGAGAGTAGCGTCGTTTCAGTATCTGACCAGCCGTCCGGCGATAGTGTGATTGTAGAGTCAATCACTGTCCCTCCCTTGGGTATCTGGGTAGCCGTACTTGAAGTGAATGGACGCGATTTTGGAAATGTGCTTGGTGCGGCGCGCGTGGTGGGTCCGCATCAAAATGTTGAGGTTTCGCTCTTGCGCCCAACTGAACCGAATCGCTCGTATGCGGTCGGATTGTATCGTGACGATAACGATGGCGAGTTTAATCCATCGATGAATAGTGTGTACGTCGACTTTGATACAGGTGCACGTGTTGTTTCATACTTCACGACGACCGAATAACATGGTCAGTAGTTTTAAGGCGAGAAAAGGTAGCGGGCCGTTTGACCCGATATCATCCGAACCCTACAAGGTAAGTCGTTCAAAGATAGACCTTTTTTCTGAATGTCAGCGCTGTGCATATCTTGATATGAAGCTTGGGGTGAAGCGCCCGTCAATGCCCGCATTCACGCTCAATAACGCTGTTGATGAGCTCCTGAAGCGAGAGTTTGATATTCACCGTGCGGCGGGGAGCACACATCCGCTTGTAAAGAAGTATGGTCTCGACGCAGTCCCACTTAGGGATGAGCGAATGCCCGAGTGGCGAGATGCACTCCGTCGCGGCATCGCGTATCTCCATGAACCCACAAATATTTTAGTGCGCGGTGGTATTGACGATGTATGGGTGAATCCTGCCGGAGAATTCATCATTGTGGATTATAAAGCAACGAGTAAGAAAATAGGACCGAGCACTGAAGATGATTTATATAACTCCTACAAGCGACAACTCGAGATTTACCAATGGCTTTTTCGACAAAACGGCTTCAAAGTGTCGCCGACTGCGTATTTTGTCTATGTAAATGGCAAGGCTGATGCAGAAGCGTTTGACGGCAAGCTTGAGTTTGATGTTGAACTTATTCCGTACACTGGGAGCGATACATGGGTCGAACCCGCGATTTATGATTTGAAGAAGATGTTGATGAGTGATGAAATTCCGCCCATAGGTACTGCCTTTGGCGGTGGTCCTTGCGACTACTGTACGTACCGTGAGAATGCCGGAAAGATACTTCTTGAATTGCATAACAATGCCAAAAAGAAATAATTTTGCCGCTCGAGTGCGAGACGCGGTGCGACAGATACCGAAAGGGGAGACGAGGAGTTATGGCGAGGTCGCGCGAGCAATCGGGCACCCAGGCGCCGCGCGCGCGGTTGGCACGGTGATGAAGAATAATTACGACCCCACCATCCCATGCCACCGCGTCATCTGCAGCGATGGAAAGCTCGGCGGCTACAATCGTGGCGAGGTTCGCAAGAGACAAATTCTTGTTGAAGAGGGTGCCTTATGAACGTTAAAATAGAACCGTCGTGGGCGGGACACTTGAAAGGCGAATTCGAGAAAGCTTACTTTGAGGAGCTCACGAGTTTCGTGAAGAAAGAATATAAAGAGGGCACGGTGTATCCGGCGCCGAAGAATATCTTTCGAGCCTTTGACCTGTGCCCCTTTGAGAAAGTCAAAGTCGTGATATTGGGGCAAGACCCGTATCATGGAACAGGGCAGGCAAATGGTCTCGCGTTTGCGGTGAATGATGGAACGCGATTACCTCCCTCACTTCAAAATATCTACAAAGAACTCGCGACTGACTGCGGCTTGCCCTTCGAAGCCTTGGCGAAGAAGGGCGACCTCTCGCGATGGGCAAAGCAGGGAGTGCTTCTCTTGAATGCAACATTAACCGTCCGTGCGCACAGCGCTGGCTCGCACCAAGAAAAAGGATGGGAACAATTTACCGATGCCGTTATTCGCACACTGTCAGAAAGACGAGAACATCTTGTGTTTATGCTCTGGGGTAATTATGCAAAAGCCAAAGGGAAATCAGAGCGTGCGCACATCGAC
Organism: Patescibacteria group bacterium; assembly: GCA_038057055.1. Taxonomy (GTDB): domain Bacteria; phylum Patescibacteriota; class Minisyncoccia; order Phycocordibacterales; family Phycocordibacteraceae; genus C7867-001. The sequence continues at coordinate 2,196 of JBBUDY010000065.1, forward strand.
CGCAGCAAACACCTCGTCCTCGAAGCCCCGCACCCCTCTCCCTTCTCTGCTTTCTCCGGCTTCTTCGGCTGCAAGCATTTCACCCGCGCAAACGCGTATCTCATTGCTCACGGCGAAACTCCAATAGATTGGTTGTAATATCTTCGAATCTTTGCCGACCGTCAAAGATTCAAATATTTACTGATTCAATATCGCGTGGTATAAGGCGACTAGAATTCCTCTCTGTATAGAGAGGTCGCTCCTTGTCGTAGGGCAATAGAGGGAGTCAGGCCAAGGCCTCTCGTGGCACGTCGAGAGCATATGTGAAAGGAAAGAGTATGAAAACCGCAATCACAACCGTTGTTCCATCCGCATTCAGCTCCTCGGTGATTCAGGAGGAGAGGTACCAAGCGATGTACAACATCTGGGCGCTTAGGAACACGTCTGACAATTTTCATCTGCTCGCTAGTCTGGGTCTTCGTGACGAGGATCACGTTCACGTGGTTAAGTTCGGGACGACTCAAAGGGATGGCCCCCGCATACTCAGTGTAGTGGTGACGGTGCTTAAGAATGTCGAAGAAGGGAAGTGGCGTCTCCACTGGAAGGACGAGTTGGAATTCGAGGGCGAGCTGTGGCGTTGCCAACTGCATGCCAAAAAGGACGGCAACAAGTCTATCGGCGCGAAGGTGCGGGGGAGATTCAACTCCAGTACCGGGCAAGGCAAGCTCTACGTGCTCGCGCACGAACAGCCGAAGCCGGCTGCGGAAGTCCTTACGTGGGACCAGATGGCCGACACCGCCTCTGCCCATGGAAACATCGTTGAGGTGAAGGACCAGAAAAGCATCACTATGCCACTGCAACGCGGACGTTTGGTCGAAGTGCTTGTGTCGACTTATCCCGGTGAGGATAATCACATTCATCTCACTTGTCCCTGCATGTATTACCCACAAGACGGGAAGTGGGTCGGATATGTTGGTGCTCGTTTCTCCATCACGGCGAATGAGAAGAGCACTTCACTACCGCTTGCTTTAGCCAACGGGTGCATCTTGTTCACGACGGGTAGTGCTGACTTCATCATCTACCCGCTCGGCTTCGACGTCGACTGTCCCTAGTTTGACCACCACGTAATCGGAGAGATTCGCGCCCGCACAGGAGACTGAGCGGGCGTGTTTGTTTGTGGACTGATTTCCATTTGTCGGAATTTTTGTCCTATAGGATTAAATTTCCGACATGTCAGTTTAGATGGACTGGACGTAGGGATAGTGGTATAACGCCAGCAGACTGTTACTTGGTCAAACCAACTAATGAGATGTATAACTCTTAACCACGGGGAGAAGGAAATGGAACTGATGGAACAAATTGAACCCCTTCTACGAAGAAAGAGCACTGAAACTCTAGGACTATGGCAGATATTCCCTCCCAGGGCGTGCCGTTACGGAGGCGAAAAGTTCTTTGTTCACGGTTTCTCCGACGAAACATCACCTCACTCAAACACGCTAATCCTGTCGAAATCGCCCAAAAGGGTTAAGTTTGAGGATGCAACACGGGTCCCATACCAAGATATAGAACTTTCTAGGAAAAGGCCAGAAAAAGGACTCGACGAGACTCTAATTCCAACGAGGACCCTGCTTGGGTGGCGACTGATCGAAGATTCGAGGGGGATACCGGCAATGATGGTGTCTGATTTGTCATTCTGCCGAGTGCGCATGTTTTCCTACGATCTTTCCCATTACATTGTTGGACCACGGACTGTGAGAAATTCAAACAAAGAACTTCAGTCGGTTCCTAAAAAAGATGTAATCCTCTTCATTTGAGCAGCGGGGGCCAAAAGCGGGGGTTGTGACGCCCCCGCTTTTTCTTTTTTCGAGATGCTTGTTATTTCTGCCAATATGGTTTGAAGTTCAAGATTTCTGAAACCAGCGCCTCGGCGGATTCTCCTTTATAACAAATGGCGCGGTCGTCAACGTATACAAATGCGATAGGCTTCCCTGCGTTCTCACCCTCTTTGTCGGGGCGACGATTTATGTAATCAACGGGTATCGAGAACTGTTCGCAATATTTCTTGATGAATTCATCGCCGCGAGTCGAGTGAACGAGGATCTTGCACCCTTTCTCTTTCAGGAGCGTAATCGCCTTTACCACTTCACTATTTGGCTCTTGCACATCATCTTTCCCCGCGAATCCGGTGTAGGAGGCAAGCACACCGTCGAAGTCAAAGGCAATAACAGGAGATTCGGACATAATTACAATAGATGTTACCAGATTTTTGCGCGGTCTTTTGGCGCCCGATACAATTTGTCACCTTTCTGCACATCAAATGCCTCGTAGAACTCTGGGAGGCTCGAAGCAGGACCATTGATACGGAATTTGCCGGGGGAGTGCGGGTCGG
>JBBUDY010000066.1:0-1487 GCA_038057055.1 Patescibacteria group bacterium
GGGAGGCTCGAAGCAGGACCATTGATACGGAATTTGCCGGGGGAGTGCGGGTCGGTGAGCACCTGTGTCTTCTCTGCCTCTGGACGACGATTCTCGCGCTCGAAGAGCGCGAAGCTCAAGAAGAAGCGTTGTTCGGGGGTGAAGCCGTCAATATCTTTGTACCCAGTCTTTGCAAGACGAAGCTTGTACGCATCGTAGGCAATAGAAGCGCCGCCGAGATCGGCGATATTCTCACCGAGTGTGAGTTGACCATTCACTTTGAGGCCATCTGCGACTGTGTATCCGTCAAATTCTTTCACAAGCGCTTGTGATTTCTCCTTGAAGCGAGTATTGTCTTGTGCCGTCCACCACGTCTTTCGGTTTCCTTTGCCATCAAATTTTGAACCCTGGTCATCGAAGCCGTGTGTAATCTCGTGGCCGATGACCGTACCCATCGCGCCGTAGTTGAGTGCATCATCAGCATCTTTTGAAAAGAATGGCGGTTGAAGGATAGCAGCAGGGAAGGTGATGGAGTTTAATCCGAGGCTGTAAAAGGCGTTTACGGTCTGTGGCGTGGTGAACCATTCTTTGCGGTCAACGCGTTTCTCTAGGCGGCGCATCACGCGCGTGTGCTCACGCAGTGATGCACGCACTGCATTACCGAAGTAGTCATCAACTTTGATAACGAGTCCTTTGTAGCTACGCCACTTGCTTGGGTATCCGAGCTCGCGTGGCATCTCGTGTAATTTCTTGAGCGCTTTCTTTTTTGTTGCAGCACTCATCCAATCAAGATTCTTGATGCGCGCCCCGTATGCTTTAAAAAGGTCTGCAACAAGCGCCACAATCTTCTTCTTCGCTTCAGGGCCGAAATACGCTTTCACATAGAGTTTGCCAAGCGGCTCGCCAAGACTGCCGTTGACCGCGCCTAACGTGCGTCGCCACAAGGGCTTCATCACCTTCACACCGGAGAGCGTGGTGCCGTAGAAAGCAAAATTTTGTCTCACGAATTTTCCTGAAAGGTAGCTCGCGGCACCGCCCACAAGGTGCCACGTGAGATACGTCTTCCAATCTTCTATAGGCTCTTTCACAAGCATCACACTCACAGCTTTCAGGAATGCAGGTTGCATCACGACAACCTCTTTTGCCAAACCAGCTCCGATGATGCGCAGATAGGAATTCCAATCAATGGTGCGCGCGAGGCGACCGAGCGCGGGGATATTCATCTTGAAGTATGTCTTGTCGACCTCGCGCACATCCTCTTTTGTCATTGAGGCTTTCGCAAGCGCTGTCTCGATACGCATGATTACTCCACGATTTTTCTTTGCCTCGATTTTGGTCACACCTATGAGCACGAACATCTTCTCAATATGTTTTTCATACGCCGTGCGCACGCGCACTGACTCTGCATCGTCTTTTAGATAATAATCTCGGTCGGGCATGCCAAGACCGCTCTGGCAGAGATAGATGATGTACTTCTCACTGTCTTTCATATCTTGGTCGACCATCAC
>JBBUDY010000067.1:0-3452 GCA_038057055.1 Patescibacteria group bacterium
GCAGCAGGCTTCGCAGTGCACGGCACCAGTTACATCAGCGGCACCTCCTTCTTCGGTGGGGCAATCACCGCCACCGGCACGGTTGCCATCAACGCTGCAGCCCGCACCAGTGGCGCCACTCCATACCTCACGCTCACTGGGGGAGCCGACACCGGTCTCACCGCCTCCACCGAAGCTCCCGATGTACAGTTCAACCTCGCCCGCACCAAGACCCACGCGAACGGCAACATCACGCTCCAAAGGGACTTCCTCATTAACGCCCCCACCCACACCTTCGCCGCTTTCGGAGCGGGTCTCACCACCGACCTCGCCACCTTCTCTGTCACTGGCGCTCCCATCACCCTCTCCTCAGGCAACGGCACGACCACCAACGCCCACACCGTCTATCTCGGCGCCTCAACCTTAAACGCCTCCACCACCAATTCATACGGTCTCACGGTCAATGCAAACACCGGCGCCACGAACAACTACAGTGCCGCCTTCCTCGGGGGCAACCTCGGCATCGGCACGACGACACCCGCGTACAAGCTCTCCATCAACAGCACCAGTGCCACAGACAACCTCTTCCAGATAGCTACCACCACCAACCAGGGCATCTTCGTCGTGAACAGCAACGGCAAAGTCGGCATCGGGACGACGACCCCTTGGGATACTATCAGTTACGCCATAACACAAATTGATGGAAAAAATTCTAGTGGCGGCACCCCCCTTGCGATGAGCGTTAATACAACAGATGTAATTACTCAAGTGAGCTTCTTTAATCCAAACGGTCGTGTTGGATACATCGGTACAAATGGAAGTGTAACGTCATACAACACCTCTTCAGATCGTCGTCTTAAGGAAAATATTGCTACAACAACGGTAGGACTCTCGACTTTGCTCCAAATACCAGTTAGTGACTTTAACTTCATCACAGACCCCAGTAATCGCACGCAGGGTTTCATCGCTCAGGATTTATATAATTATTATCCAGAGGCAGTAAGTGCTCATGATGATGGACTAACGCCGCTCGGTACAAATTCGCCAGCATGGAGTATCGATTACGGACGGTTGACGCCGCTTATTGTGCAATCGATTCAAGATTTGAATACAAAACTCGTGTCGAGTATTGATAGCAGTGCATACACCGGCACGTCATCTGTTCTAACGATTGATGCGAACGGAAATGTGGGCATCGGCACCACGACGCCCGCGCACACGCTCGATGTCGCGGGTGCGATGCAGACAAGCGGCGCGGTTACCATCGGCGGCGCGCTTACGGTCAATGGACAGTGCGTGACCGGCGATACAAAACTGCGACGCCGCAGGCGGCGCAAGGACGGCTCCTATGAATTTGACGAGCCAGACATTGTTGATATTAAAGAAGGGGATGAAATCCAGTCGCTTGACGAGAAAACTGGAAAGCTTGTCTGGTCGCGAGTGAAGCAGCTCGCCTTCATGGGCGTCAAAGATATCTTCAAGATTACGACCGCAGGTGGCAAAACAATCCGCACGACAGGGAACCACCCCTACTATGTGCGAGAAAGCAGTACCAGAAAGCGAAGTCATGAGTATTCCAGTTCCAACACAAGAGTCATTATTGACTATGCGAACGTGAAGGCATGGGCGCGGAATCAGGGCCTTTTCGTGGACCTTCGGATGTTGAAATCAGTATTTTCAGCCTGCGGTTTCGATGACGTATCGATCTATTACGGGACTGATGAAAATGACGAGAAGTCTCGAGGATTCATCCAGTCGCTTTCAAGCAAGGGGTATATTGTATTTACAAAAGAGTTACAACGCTTTAGCTCACGGTTGGACAACTTACTTGAGCAAAGTGTCCGTGGCTCGATCAGCAAGGCGGTGTTCAATGCAATTCGCAAGTGCTTGAAACTGAATAATGCATACGACATCACTATTACGACACCAAAGGCGAATTTTGACGTCGAGATCACGATGACAATAATGAATCTACTGAACGGCGGTGCGCTCAAGAAGTTGATTCTTTTCTCTGGCGATGGTGATTTTGCCGCTCTTGTGAAGTATGCGCGGGAAGCCGGTGTCGACATATCGGTATTTGCAGGCCGCAAATTCCTTTCAGGTAAACTTATTGAATGGGCGAGTCGCTATACAGTTCTGGAGCGTTTTGCGAAAGCGGCGCCTGGTGTGTTTTATGCCGAGAATCAAGTGGTAAAAACAACACGCCCCCGTGGGGGCGTGGTAAACTGTTCCTCTAATATACTCGATGCGCATGCGCTGTCAAGCATGTTTGGGCTAGCTGTGGATAACGAGCGTATAGTCCCTGGAGAAGGAAAATGGAAGAAGGTTACTGCTTTGCGCGAAGGAATGATGATTGCGGCTGTGCCACTAGGATGCTCAAAGACGGGAGAACATGCTGCTTGGGACACCATCGTCTCTATCGAACGTCTACCAGCTGAGGATGTGTACGACATAGAAGTAGAAGGCACGCACAACTTCATCGGTAACGACATTATTGCCCACAACACCGCCATCTTTAATGGCAATGTGGGAATCGGCCCGTCCTTCGCACAAGGCTACGGAGGGCAAGGCACGACGACTATGACACACCGCTTGAATGTAGATGGTGATGTCGGCGCGATTGGGTTCGTGAATACCTCCACGCGACACTTGAAGACCGACATTGAATACGCCTCTGCGAGTTCCACTGAAGATATGCTTGACCGGCTCGAAAACTTGAAGATTGCGAAGTACCACTACAAGATAGAGAACCAGAATGACCCACTCCGCATCGGCCTTATCGCAGAAGAGGCACAGCAGACAGCGCCCGAGATTCTCTCTGCCGACGGTAAGGGTGTCGACCTCTATAAGCTCGCGACCTTCACGCTCGCCGGTGTGCAGGCCTTGGTAGCGCGTTTCGACGCAGTCGAAACGCGCGTGACCTCCCTCGAAGACCGCATGGCAAAATTGGAGAGCGGTGCCATATCTTCAGCTTCAGGGACGAGCGCGTTTACCCCGTTAGAAAGCGGCTTTCTAACGGGGCTCGAGAGCTTCGGCGTGTTTATCCAGAACGGCATCGCGCAGTTCAACAAGCTCGTCTTCCGCGAGCTCGTCGCGAGCTCCGACGAGAACGGCACTTCGAGCGCAGGTAGCGTCACCATCACCGCCGGCAACACGGTCGCACAGATTAACAATTCGCTCGTCCAGCCAACGACGAAAGTCTTTGTCACCTTCAATTCCCAGCTCACTGCCACCTGGTGGGTGAGCGACAAGACCGCAGGCTTCTTCCGCGTCGTGCTCTCGCAAGCGCAGACAATGGACGTATCTTTCGACTACTTCCTCGTCCAGACTTCCGGCCAGATCGCCACCTCCACACCAAGGACTCCCCTTGGCAACCAAGGGGAGTCCTTGGTGAATGGGTACTACGCACCAAGCGTGACGCAGGGGAATGGGGAGGTGGATATGACGGGTCCCGTGATGACGCTTCTCGGCGA
>JBBUDY010000068.1:0-1545 GCA_038057055.1 Patescibacteria group bacterium
GAACAATTCGTTATCGGTGGTCAATTCAGGCATGTTTATTTCCTAGCATGGAATAATTCACCCGCTTGAATCCATGACGACCGACGATCACGGCGTTCGGAATGACTTTCTCAACGTCATCGGCCATCACGCCCTCGTAAAGCTGGTCGAATCCGATATAACGGAAGATGTAAGTCGGGATGCCGTTATAAAACTCACCAGTCGCCACGATGTCTTTCTTCAGTCGTCTGTCAGACATGCCGTAAAGCGCCGCACCAAGACCGATAACTTTGCCGAGACTTCCAAGATTCTCCGAAGTCGATGCGATTTTACTTTCATCTTTTGAGTATCCCGCCGCGCCGTACCGGCTGCCGAACAACGATGCCCCGGTAGCGCCACCGGCGGCGATTCCTGCCAAGCCAAGTCCGGTCGCGGAGGATTGTCCGGTCAAGGACAGACGATTCTGAAACGCCTGTTGCCGAAGTTGTTCCTGAAAATTCTTCACGTTCTCGATAAGAATCTGCTGTCCCTGACCTTGGGACGAAAGCAACTGTTGCACCGCCAGCGGATAATTCAGTTTTGCCGTCGCGCCGACGGCTTGAAGATTGCTCTGCAATGTTCCCTTTTGTCTTAGCCCTTCCCGCGTCAGTAAGCCGCCGCGATCCAGAATCGGCGTATCGGTGGAACGAAGCCCAAGGCTGGGAGCCAGTTCTTCCCGCAATAAGTTCAGTCCTTCCTCGACGGCGGTGTCTATGCCGGTTCCACCGGCGGTAATCCCCGCCTGCGTCGCCTCGTTGATTCGGGCGATTTGCTCGGGCGTGGCCGCCCCGCCCCGGCGCAACTGGTCCAACTGCATGTTCAGCAGTTCTTCCTGCGTCGCCCCCAACCGTTGCGCGCGCTCGAATTCGGTTTTCGACTGCGCGGCGTATTGTTCCGGCGTGACCGACCCGCGCATGGCCGCGTCGAGCGCGGTCTGATATTCCAACTGCGACTTGGCGAGCGGGAAGGCTTGTTTCTGAAGCTCGGTCAGCGCCTTCAGATTTTCAAGCTGAATCGCTTTTTCTTCGGCGGATAACCCCAGCAGGCGGGTTTCTTCCGGCGACGGCGCAGCCGGCGTCGTGGTGACGTTGGTGGTTCCGCCACCGCCGCTGGAGCCGCTGAAAATATCGCTGATGAAACTCACAGTTTCTTCACCGTCAGGTGGCCTTCGGTACTGATGAGGCAACCTTCCTTTTTAAGCAGGTTCTTGAACGGTTTGTTCTTGAGTCCGACAAACCCGAAGGCGTAGTCACTGCCCAGGGCTTTAAGCTGCTGACATGCCCCGACGAACAGTTTCTTCGCCGCCACGATCCGCAGGCTGGGCCTGGCGTCCGGTTTGACACACAAGAATTCGATATAGCCGTAGGGCTTCGCCGGCACGACTTGGACGCAACCGACCACCTCGTCGTTCAGGGTGGCGATCAACCAGTAGGGGAAAATATCCTTCCAATCCACCGCCAGCGCCCATTCCGGCGTGCCGGCGGAAGCCAATAGTTTTTTGATTTCCTCGCCGGCTTCATTGCGGGC
>JBBUDY010000069.1:0-4254 GCA_038057055.1 Patescibacteria group bacterium
GAGGTTCTGTATGGGTATTATGGGGATAACTCTACTCGGTTTTGTGAGGAGTTACAATCCGACCGCTTGACTCTTTATAAAGCGTTTGCTATAAATTAGACCACATGAAAAAGACTGGAAAGGCAGCTTCGGAGAAGGCGCATCGCGCGCCAGTAGCTTCGTTCTCTTTTGATAGTGCCGCACTTACCAAGCGCCTCCTTGCCGCCGCGCCAGAACGCGCGAGAGAAGTGTTGATTCGTCGTTTTGGCCTTGGTACGGACGCCGAACGCGAAACGCTTGAGGCTATCGGCGATCGTTCAAGCATCACGCGCGAACGCGTGCGCCAAATAGAGGCCGCGGGGCTCGACGCGGTACGCGCAAGTAAAGTTTTTAAAGAAGCGACTTCTGCGTTTGAAGAGGTTGCAAAATATATCCACTCGCTCGGCGCCATTGTGCCCGAAGAGACGCTCCTTTCTGCGCTCGGCAAAGACGAGAAGAGCCGTAATCGATTCCGCTTTTTCCTTATGGTCAATTCGGCATTTTTCCGTGAACGCGAGACAAACGATTTTCTCGCGCGTTGGCACGTTGACCATACCACTGCGAAGCACATCCACAATGCGCTCACGCGCCTGTACTCCTCGCTTTCTGACAATGAGGTTGTGACCGAGGCAGAGCTTCTCGACCGTTTTCTTGATGAATTGAAGGAAGTGAACGATGCATACAAAAATGAGGAGGTGTTGAAGCGCTGGCTTACGCTCTCCAAACATATCGGCACCAATCCTCTTGCAGAGTGGGGACGCACGACGGCGCCCGCCATCCGCATTAAGGGTGTCCGCGATTATGCCTATCTTGCGGTCAAGCGTCATGGCGCCCCGATGCATTTCTCTGAGGTTGCGAAGACTATCGGCTCGCTTTTTTCAAAAAAGGCGCATATCGCAACAACGCATAATGAGCTCATTAAAGATTCTCGTTTTGTGCTTGTTGGTCGCGGTCTCTACGCATTGACTGAGTGGGGCTATAAGCCAGGTGTCGTGCGCGATGTTATTCGAGAAACGCTTGAGAAAATGGGCCCAATGAAAAAGGATGAGATTATCAAGCACGTGAAGAAGGCACGTTTTGTGAAGGACAATACCATTCTTGTGAACTTGAACGATTCGCGGTACTTCAAGCGTCTGAAGGACGGTCGGTACGCGGCAGTCTAAAGAGCAATGCACAGAAAAACGAGCGGCGCCTCACGGCGCCGCTCGTTTTATTGGTATACTTATCCATAATGCCTCCGTTTCTGGATACACTCATAGAGCTCAAGGGAAAGGTTACTAATAGTATTGGTATTCGGTTTGAGTCGTGGCCGCTCCTCATAGCCGGTCTCATACTACTTATCACCGCGTATGTGTATATGCCCGATACGGTTACGCTCGCATTATCCCTTTCCCTCTTTCTTGCACCGGTATGGCTACCGTTCCTGCTCATGGGAGGGGCAAAAAGTATATGGTATGTCCTCAAGCGTTCCGAGTTTATTGCGAATCAGAAATATATACTTCTTGAGATTAAGCCCCCGCGCAATTTGGTAAAGACGCCTCTTGCGATGGAAACATTCCTCTCTTCTATACATTTCACGGGGGGCGAGGCGACATGGTACGATCGTTTCCGCGGCGGTGTTCGACCGTCTTTTTCTCTCGAAATAGCGTCTTTCGAAGGTCAAGTACATTTTTTCATATGGACACGAGCGGCATTCCGCCGTAGTGTCGAAGGGCAACTGTATGCACAGTATCCGGGCGTACAAATAGGAGAAGCCCCGGATTACGCGAGACTCATTTCTGCCGTATCCCCGGAGTGGAGTGTCTGGGGGTGTGATTTTAAGCATACCGCAGCTGTACCACTACCAATTAAAACCTATATTGAATTTGGGCTCGATAAAGTGCAAAAGGAGCCGGAGCAAGTTGACCCGCTCGCGCAACTTATAGAATTTATGGGCTCAATCGGGAAAGGGGAATATCTATGGCTCCAGTTTGTTATTCGTGCGCATAAGGGGGAGAAATATGGGGTAAGGTCGGGTGCTAATGTAAGCAGTAAGCTTAATGAAGCGGGTAAGCCGTATACCTGGAAAGATGAAGGGGAGGAGATGGTACAAGAAATTCGTAAAAAGACGCGCGACCCCTTTGTTGATGTATTTACTGGCGAGGAGCGCCCCGGATTCCCGAATCCAACAAAAGGTCAAATGGAAAAGATGGCGGCCATCGAACGCAACATATCGAAACTTGCGTATGATGTCGGTGCGCGCGGCATCTACATTGCCAAACCAGAGAAATTCCATGGCACCATGATCGGTCATTTAATTGCACTATTTAAGCCATTCACATCCGAAGGATGGAACGGTATTAATTCGTACGCATGGATGAAGAAATTTGATGATTATCCGTGGGAGATTGGCGTGGAGAAAATAAAAGAGAAGTTTCGTCGCAAACTTGTAGAACAATACCGCCGGAGACAATTCTTCTACGACCCATTCTTCAAAGGAGGATTGTTTATGCAAGACGCGATGGTGATGAGCACCGAGGAGCTTGCGACAATATTCCATATTCCTTCGAGTGCCATCCAAACACCCGGTTTGAATCGTATCCAATCGGCAACGAGCGAAGCCCCTGCGAATTTGCCAATCTAATGCATGGATTCTGAACGATATTATGTGTGGACAGTGTCTTTTGTATTCGCGGTGTTTATTGTCATTGGATATCGCAATATAGTTTCTCCCCCGGCAGACTTTCCTGCGAAGAGTATTGTAAGTATCGCGCGTGGAGCTTCTGCGCCAGAAGTTGCTGCACAACTTGCTGATGCGCGCGTCATCGCACATCCGCAAGTTTTACAAACTGTCTTGCGGCTCTCGAGAGGGAGTTCCCGCATACAAGCAGGTCCGTATCTTTTTGATACCCCAGAAAACGTCTTCATCATCGCTCGCCGGCTTGTGACAGGAGCATATAATCTCCCGCCGGCGCGCATCACCTTCCCAGAAGGAGAGACTGCGCGTAACATAGCAGAGCGCGTGCACGACGCATTTCCCGATATCTCTATCCCAGATTTCATTTCAAAGGCACAACCGTATGAAGGATATCTATTCCCCGATACGTATCTTTTTTTACCATCGGCAGATACCGACACTATTATCAAGGCGATGCGCGAGAACTTTAATGAAAAAACAGCTTCGCTCACGAGCAAGATATCAACGTCCGGGCATTCACTTGCTGAAATAGTTACTATGGCATCTCTCATTGAGAAAGAGGCGCGCACAAGCTCAGTGAGGCGTCTGGTGAGCGGCATTCTCTGGAATAGAATCAAGCTCGGTATGCCGCTTCAGGTAGACGCCGTTTTTGGTTACATCAACAGGCGCGACACCTACTCGCCAACGTTTGATGATTTAAAAATTGATTCTCCCTACAACACCTATCTTTACAAAGGTCTCCCGCCCGGACCAATTGCTAATCCTGGGTTAGATTCTCTCGATGCGGCGCTCCACCCAACAAAAACCGATTACCTCTATTATCTCACCGGTACGGATGGCCAAATGCACTATGCCACAACCTACGCCGGCCACCAAGCCAACCAAAGGAAATATTTGCGTTAGACAATCAGAATAAGGAGGTGTACTGTTTGTCTCAGAACACTGGCACCCAAACCTCTCAATCCCGCGTTAGCAAGGAGACAAGATGAACTACAGCGACAGAAAGTACAGTGTGGCGTTTCGCTTCTCAACCGACCGTCAAGATGACTTGAAGGCTGGAATCTACACGGAAACCGCCGGCAAGCGACTCATCAAGGCCGAGCTTGGACTGGATCCAGACGTCGACAATGGCGGTGGTGATGTTCGCTACCACACAGACGATGCCGTCAAGATGCTTGAACTCCTTAAGCTCGCCTTTACAATCGCCAACGGCGGCTGGTGGACAATGAAGCCCATGCCCGAAAATGAGAACGTTTTTCATATCCACATTCCTCGGTAATTGGCGCCTCCCAAGGCAAACTCGTCCGCGATTCAGTTCGCGGACGCTTCATTTTGTAGTGGTCACAATTTGCTAGGCATGATTAGATGGAGAATATGGAGGTAAAAGGAAAAAAGATATTTGTAGGGCTGTCGGGAGGAGTGGACTCTGCGGTGTCGGCGGCGCGGCTGAAGGAGGCAGGGGCAGAGGTGACCGGCGTATTTATTAAGGGCTGGTACCCACCGGGCATGCCGTGCACGTGGGCAGCGGAGCGCCGCGACGCGATGCGCGTCGCGGCGCG
>JBBUDY010000069.1:4264-4511 GCA_038057055.1 Patescibacteria group bacterium
GCCCCCCCGCGGCTCCATATCCCATTTCTCACGCTTGATGCAAGTGCTGAATATAAAAAAGGTGTGATTGATTATCTGATTGCAGAATATCGCGTCGGGCGCACGCCGAACCCAGACGTAATGTGCAATCGAGAGGTGAAGTTCGGTGCCTTCTATCGCTTCGCTAAGGAACATGGTGCAGACGCAATCGCGATGGGGCACTACCGTGCGGGGGAGAAAGATCAGAGTTATTTCCTCTGGGCAGTGC